>DITF01000321.1 GCA_002422125.1 bacterium UBP17_UBA6191 | reverse complement strand
TATAACCTAGTTCCACTTCCCATGAATTTGCTGGGGTGTAAACTACAGCAGCCTCATATTCTGAATACTGGGCATCATCGGAAGAGCCGATTCCCATAAAGCCATTTTTGTATTGGGCTCTTAGAGATAAGCGGTATCCCAGAAAGAATTCTGCCTCGAGTCCAGCCACTGGCAAGACTACTTCTCGGTTTAACTCACCATATTGAAGAGTACCAGGAGCTGCACCGGGTCTTGAGGAATAAAATCTTTGATTGACATCAAGCCATGTTAAACCAGCCAGATAGCGCAACACAAAGTCTCGATTACGCACCAGAGGATTTCGAATCTGAATATCTACTCTGTCCATATTCATATTAACCCGGTCGCCTCGATTCATTTGCATAAAATTGGCTGGATTTGCCAGATCCACGGCACCGCCGGCACCCCTAGGAAATGCAAAGGCATAGGAGTCAAGATCAAACTTACTGTATATCAAATCAGTTAAAGTACGACCTGTATCGATACGAACACCGTAGGACATATTACCGCTGGAGCTGCCTTCTTCCAAATCCACAGGTCCAACTGCTACGCTACGAGTAGCCCCAGCCTGACCATCATATTTGGCATCCCAATAACGGACATACCCGTCATAAAGGACATCGCCACGAAGTGGATTACTTAATGCAGAAACAGACTGGACTAACGCTACGCTAGCCAGAGCTAGGCCCATAACAGATCGAAAAATACTAAACATTCTGCTGACTCCCCAGTGTAAATCAGTTACAACAGTGGAGGATTATAGGCAAGAATCGAACAAAAGAAAAGACAAATCGACACGAATTGTTACAAATCAGGTCGTTATTGTCCAACTTAGCAATTCTGAGGAGCTAAGATCAGGAGGGGAATGGCCCAGACCAATCAATGCAGTTCTTAAATTTTGCCGTACCGCCTCAGAATTTGTGTAATCCAAAGGTTTGGCATGATTCTGTTTCGAGAGTTTAAGTCCCCTGCTGTCCCTGATTAGAGGTAAGTGCCCATAGATAGGTGAGTTTTCTGAAATTGCAGCCATCAGATTTAATTGCCAACCGGTAGCATGTAACAGATCTTCCCCACGAATGACATGGGTAATACCCTGAGCCAGATCATCACAGACTACAGCTAACTGATAAGTAAAATATCCATCACTTCGCATTAATAAAAAATCTTCTTCCGCCATATCTTTTGGGATCTTGATTAACCCTTGAAACAAATCATCAAAACTATATATTGGACTTGTGTTCTGAAATCGTAAAGCCTTGCCTGGAGTACATAAGGAGCGAATGTGATTCCTCTGCTCTTTAATTTTCTGGCGGGTACAGGAACAAAAATATGATCTCAACTGAGAGATCAGAAACAGATATGCCTCAGTGCGATCAGACTGATAAACAATGTCTTTATCCCAATAAAGGCCATGGGCTTCCAAGGCGGCTAATATGTGCGCTTTTGAACCGGATACCTCTCGAGGAGGGTCAATATCCTCAATGCGTACCAGCCATTCTCCTTCTGCTTTTCTGGCCTGAATCCAACTGCCTAAGGCAGCCATCAGGGAACCAGCATGTAACTGACCTGTGGGAGAGGGTGCAAAACGGCCACGATATGGCACTTTGTTATAAAGTCTGGGAATCATGTAACAAGGATGCGATGAAAACGAAGGGGTTCAGCCACATTTTTTACGGGCATGGATTCCTCTTCAAAAATCTCACAGTCTTTGATAAATGGCCGAGCTACACTCATAAGTGAGGCAGGAATTAGGATCTGATCTCTTGTTGCTAGCCCTTGAAGTCTGGCTGTGTTATTCATTCCCTGGGACAATCCCGTATAGGTTTTATCGGGACCAATCTGCCCAACAAAGGCCGGAGCAAAATTAATGCCAATGGCCACACCAAGTGGTTCCATCCCAGGATGTTTCATCATCTGCTCTTTTAGCCAGGGTTCGTCATTCATCTCCCTAGTCTGCACCACAAATTCCCGAGCTGTTGCAATCAATCTTAAGAGAATTTCCGGCTGAGTAAGATCAAAAAATGGAGCACCAAACAATCCGATGATACAGTCCCCTATCAGCTTGTCATAAATTCCATCATTTGTGTATAGAACGCGAATCATTCTTTGAGCCCATTCTTCTACAAATCGAGCAATCAGGGCAGGATTTTTCAGAACCTGTTCACTGATTCTGGTAAATCCAGCAATATCTGCAAATAGAATACCAACCTCTGCTTCACGGGCCGATAAAAATCGTTTGTGGTAGTTTGGGGTTCGCAAGAGACGACGAACTACGGTACCGGGAAAATTACAGGATAAATTTTGTTTTTCTCTCGTGTATTCATTCAGAATTTCATGAATCCCATGCACAAACATTTTTAAAACATCACGAGTGAAGTTAGTCACTAAAATGTTGCTTGAAAAGACAAAAGTTCCTAGAACTAACTCGGGATCAAGAGCCGACTGAATCTTTTCCTGTATCAGACTTTGACATTCCACAAAATCACGATACCGCTCCAGAGGCCAGCGAAAAATCTTGTCCCCTTCTTCAAGCAAGAGTTTATCCATACCAGCATGGGGATTTTCCACGGAATGAATCAATTTCCCCTGAAAAAAAATCAAATAGTCCAGTCGATCTGGATTATCAAGGCTTATGGATTCACGGTACACCAGTACAAGATCCTCAAATTCCACAATTTCATATAAATGCGAGATGGCCTTACCCACAGCATCNNACTGAATTCTTTACGCATTCTCTCCATCAGTGTCTGTTTGATGGAAGACATCTTGGACTGGTATAACAATGAGTCTGCCATTTCAAGCATAAAATAGGCCAGATTAACTAGCATATGCTGTGAGTACTTACCTAATAATTGGTCAATGCCTAGCTTACACCAGCCAAACTGATGATCAGAGACAGCAACCGGCATGGTAAGGGTTTCTTTAGATGTTCCCAGACAAACATGATGTTTTTGGTAGTGGTAATCCACTTCGATTTCAAAAGAATCAAAGCCGACACTCATGACAAACTGGCCAACTGCATTCAGACTCTCAATCGTTGGAAGCTGCCTTACCAAAATCTTTTCCAGATTGTGGTTCAGATCCTGCATTACTTTTAGAATAAATTGAGCTTCAGCCAGATTCAGATTTTGCATAGTTAAAATTGATTTCCTGTAAGCACAAAATTACTGATTTCCTCAGCCTGTTTCATGGACTGAATGGAGCGAATCAGAATCTCAGATGCAACTGGGTTTGAGTAGATGCCGTTTGGATTGGACAAAACCAGATCGGTTGCCCACTGTACAGGGTAGTCAAACTGAAATACCAGACTGATCGAGGCCAACGAGAAGTCCGTCTTTTTTCGGATAAAAAGACGCAGCTTACGCAACTGATCCTTTTTCACAGGACCTAAATCCACATGACCGTCAACCCCATCCCGTATTACTGGAATAAGAGTTCCGTCTGCTCCCACAAGTTCCATCTCAAAGGTATCGGGCAAAGATGGGCGCAAAAGAAGTTTAACCGATGATATATCAAGCTGAGGTTTAAGATTGATGTACCCTTCGACTCTCTCCTTTAAAGACACCAGTTCCTTTTCAACCTGAATCGCTTTAGGTAGAGGATAACGGCGCATATGGGCAGGTGTGAGACCAAATGTTTGCATCGTGAATATCAAAACCAGAACAAAGCGCATAACCGATTATAGGCTGAAAACCCGACTTGAGCAAGAATCACTCCAGTGAACCGAGATCGTTTTTAAGCATGGAAAGTAACTCTTTGTCCTCAATCAGATTCAGTTGTTCCTGAGCCATTTTCATGTAATTCGCAAACTGAGCGGCTTCCCCAGCGATCTTTTTGGATCGAGCCAATGCTTCGTAGGCGTATCCTAAATAAAAAGGTTCGAGATTTAAGCTGTAGGATAAACATCGTTCGGCCGCGCTAAAAGCCTCTTGAGGATTATTTAACAAGGCATGTACTCGGGACAACTGCCAGAAACCAATCGACAGATTTTGTTCCGTGCAGTCATCGCGGTTAGTCCAATGATACAAAGAGGCATAACTACGCAGAAGCATCTGTTGGTTATCCAACTCACTGCGATCCTTTTTGTCGATCAGATCCCATGCAGCATTAAAACAGTCGGCGGAAAAATATTTGTGAATGGCTTGGGTGTTTAATTCTTCTTTTGTCATAAAACTTCCTCCATATTATGAATCCACTTAGATATTACGGACTGCAATACCTTTGATGACACGGGTTTTGTGGTGTAATCGTTCATGCCCGCATCCAAACACTTTTGCCTGTCTTCTTCCATTGCATGAGCAGTCATTGCAACTACTGGTATTTTTCTGATTTGCTCAGAAAACTCCTGACTACGAATTCTTTTGACCGTTTCATACCCATCAAGCCCAGGCATTTGCACATCTAAAAGCACCAGATCGTAAGTCATCTGGCTCAGTTTATCCAGTGCCTCAAATCCGTCATTGGCAATATCGACCTCAAGCCCTATCTTTAACAGTGCCCCTTGGGCTACCATCTGATTGATACGATTGTCCTCCACTATGAGGACTCGCTTTCCGATTTCGTGAGTTTCTACTATTTTTTTGGGAAGTACCAAAGGAATGCAAAACCAAAAACAGGAGCCTGTAGCATCAGGAAAATCGACACCAATTTTCCCACCCATCAGATGACAGAGCTCTTTGCAAATAGCCAGTCCAAGACCAGTACCCCCATATTTTCTAGCGGTGGAAGAATCTCCCTGACAAAATTTATCAAACAGGGTTGGACGGATGGACTCAGAAATTCCCGGGCCAGAATCCTTAATATCAAAGCGTAAATATTCTTGATTGTCCTGAGTTGATAACACGGAAACTCGTACCTCCACTTGCCCAATCTCGGTGAATTTAATGGCGTTACCTATTAGATTCAGCAAAATCTGTCGCAGTCGATTGGCGTCTCCATGCACTCGCACAGGGACATGCTGATCCATGGTCAAGGTAAAATTAAGGCCCTTTTTTTCTGCACCCAACCTCATAAGGTTAATGGCTGTGTCCATAAGCTTATGCAGATCAAAATCCAAAGATTCCAGATGTAATTTCCCTGCTTCCACCTTGGAGATATCTAAAACATCATTTAACAATGTCAAAAGATGATGAGCACTTTCATTAAGTACTTCAAAATAGGTTATTTCTTTCTTCCCAACCATGGAATCCTGCATCAGATCCAAGATTCCAATAATTCCGTTCAGCGGGGTACGAATCTCATGACTGATATTGGCTAAAAACTCACTTTTTGAACGATTGGCCGTGTCGGCATTCAGGGCAAGCTGATTGGAAATTTCTGTGGCTCGCTTTAGCTGTTTGTTTTTATCCAAAAGTTCAGCCTCCACCATTTTCCTTAGGGTGATATCTATGCTTGAACCTCGATATCCCAAACAGGAGCCGTCTTTATCTGTCATGGAAATTGCGCTTGTCGCAAACCAAAGGGCATCATTATTAGAAGTAGCAAAACGACTCTCAAGATTTGTAATTGAGTCACGACTTTGAAATATAGCAGACAAAGTGGATTTGAAAGTGTCCCTGCCCGTTTCTATGTGCAAATCATACAAACATTTGCTGCCAATCAGGGATTCTGGATTTAATCCCAAAATCGAGTGCACTCCTGGACTGATATATGTGATTAAGCCATCGGCATTTACTTCCCAGGCAATTGTGCGACCATGCTCCAAAAGCTGGGAGAATCGAGCTTCTCTTTCCACGGTCTGGGACTGAGATATTGCAATGGATTGATCGGTTCTATACACTAAGACAAAGATGACTCCAAAGATTAGAAACAGAAGCACTAAACCAGACAATCCGACAGTCATAAGCGTTTGCTGAAACGAAGTTTTGATGGCGGTAATATCCACCAAAATTAACAAATATCCGACTTCACGGCTACCTGCATCCAGCACAGGAATTTTCAAATGCCTCCAAATTCTGCCAGCGAGTTCAATATCTTGAGTTTCTGGTTCGATGTTTTCTGCTCTATCAAAAAAGTCTGTAAAAATCTTCGATTCTGTGACAAATAAGGGAACATAACCCCCAAGCCTTTCCCACAAAAAATCCTGAACACCAGTCTTTCGCTTACTTTCCCATTCAGACTGCAGAATCAGATCCTTTTTCACCATAACAGCCATCTGATTTCCGGACCGGATGTGCACACCCTGATACAAGCCTTCAATATTTTGGCCCAGTTCCACATATCCTATGATCTGTTCTTCAAAAACGACCGGATTCACAACTCGTAGACCAAGGTTTCCCATAATCCCCATTTCCAGACCGGAGGACATGCGCATGGTGCGTTTGGCTTCTCTTAGCGTGAATCGATCAATTTTATCCTGGTTATCCTGGATACGATGAAGTCTTAATCTGCAAATTTGTTCCTTATCTATAGTATAAAAATAGTCCAGAACCCCTACGGTGCTCAAATTTTCAAAACCATTCATCCATCGGTTTTGTATACGCGAATAATCTGAATCGATCAAAGCTTTTTGAGTACTGGCATCAAGGGCAATCAAATGGGCCAAGGAGGATAAAATTGCTGTTTGTCGTTTTAACTCTTGCTCATATTCGGCCTGAACTTCCATGGACATTTGATTCACTTCGTTACGCATGGAAAATACATATTGTTTTCCTGCAAACCAGCTCGCCACAAAAAACAGTAAAAACAATATACAAATCAGGGAAGGAAACAAGCGACGAATCATCGGTTTAGGATAAGGATCGATTCTCTGTACTAACCAAAAATAGCAGAAGCAAAAAATAACCAGAACAACCCAAAGTACAATCGGTACCACAGATTTTTGAAGCTGTGAAAAGGTCCAGTCATCCGCCAACAGATCCATTCCTAAGACAATATTGCCAGAGTCTGATTCAATAGGCACAAACGCACTAACAAAGGTCCCATACTCATCCGTGAAGGGCCCAATGATGGTAGATTTTCTCTTCTCAAAAACCTCTAAAAGTTCTGGGGGGAATGCTTTGTATTCGGTACCCGGAGGCGATGCTCTAGGATCAAGCTCTGGAATGCTCTCAGGTCCGAACAAAATTGATGTTCCATCCATTTTCATGGAATAGATTCCAAAATATCTGGTGGCTGGTCTCCATTCAGTCTGAAGCTGTAGGCTCAACTCCCTCATTGTCTTACTTAGGTACACAAAATCGGGGTTGGTTTTGTCGGCTATGGAAAATCCAAGGGAGTCCATATGATTTCCCGAAATTTTTCCAGCAATTCTCTCAGCGTTTAGAAGCAGTTCTAAACGCATGCTTCGGTCTGATTCAAGCACAGAAACAATCACCAGAATTAAGCCAGCCAAGATCAAGCCAGATGCTAACGCAATATGTTTGCGATATTGTGGATTCATAAAATTAAAACAATTATATCTTAGTCCAAGGATAAAGGTTGTAACATGTCGGTTACCGTGAAAATACTATTTTATTTGTTTCCCCTGCTGACTTCACTGTATTGTCTGGAAGTGCCTGATCCAGAGGCTTTTACAGGCTTAGTTGAAAAGAAAGCCGTGAGGGCCCAAAAGTTTATGATCTCGGCGGCCCATCCTCTGGCCGCGCAAGCTGGTCATGAGATTTTAGCAAAGGGTGGTAGTGCTGTAGATGCGCTGGTGGCCACACAAATGATGTTAGGTTTAGTGGAACCGCAAAGCTCAGGAATTGGTGGTGGAGCCTTTGTATTGGTATGGGATCAGACCAATAAAAAAGTTCACAGCTTTGATGGTCGAGAAATGGCACCAAAGTCCGCGGATGAGTTTCATTTTTTTTTGGACGGATCTGTCCTTGCCTGGAAAGACGCCTACATTGGTGGAAACTCCGTAGGGATTCCAGGAGTAGTTCAGACACTTTATCTAATGCATCAGAAATGGGGGAAACTTCCCTGGTCTGAACTATTTTCGGGGGCTATTCAAAAGGCTTTGGAAGGATTTATTGTCTCCCAAAGACTTTCCAAACTGATAGAGCTTGAGATAAATCCTGGGATTAAAAAGTTGTCCCCTGCCAAGGAGTATTTTTACCCTGAAGGCGTGCCTTTAAAAGAGGGCGACATCCTTAAAAATCCGGCCTATGCCCAAATTCTGCAAAAAATTGCACAAATGGGACCAATGGGGTTTTATGCGGGTGATAATGCTGAGGCAATTATTTCTGCGGTTAAAAATACAAAGTTGAATCCAGGTAAACTGTCTTTGCAAGATCTGAAATCCTACCAGACAAAAGAACGACTGCCTGTGTGCATGAAATATCGAAAATTTAAGGTCTGTGGTATGGGTCCACCTAGTTCTGGAGCTGTGGCGGTGCTTCAGATACTGGGAATTTTAAGCCATTTTCCAGCCGAAAAATCGGACTCCATTGGGGGAATTCATCTGTTTGCTCAGGCCAGCCGTCTGGCATTTGCCGATCGGGATCGTTATCTGGCTGATTCAGATTTTGTGTCTGTACCCCTACAAGGTTTACTGGATTCCGACTATCTAAAATCCCGTGCCAGTTCCATTGATATTACAAAAAATCCAACTATGGTTTTGGCTGGATTTCCCCCCGGATCAAGTCCACAAGAAGACTCCCCTTCCCCTGAATTTGAAAACACCAGCCATATTTCTATAGTAGATGAGTACGGAAATTCAGTCAGCATGACCACCAGTATTGAAAACGCCTTTGGTTCGGCTGTAATGGTAAATGGCTACCTTTTAAACAATCAGCTTACGGACTTTAGTTTTACGGCCAGAAAAAACAACCATCTTATAGTCAACAGAATCGAGCCACATAAACGCCCCCGTTCCTCAATGGCCCCGATGATGGTCTTTGATGCAGAAGATAATTTGGTTTATGTCACGGGTTCTCCTGGTGGCTCACGAATCATTTCTTATGTAGCCAGAAATCTGATTGCCGTCTTGGATTGGGAACTCGATATTCAGGCGGCGGCCAATTTACCCCATATTACCCACAGAAATGACTATCTGGCCCTTGAGGAAAACACCTCACTGGCTCAACTTAAAATGGAGCTTGAGTCTATGGGCTATGAGGTCAGACAGATGGAACTTAACAGTGGGATTCACTCTATTAAAATCATCAAAAATGGCCTGATAGGAGCATCTGATCCTCGCCGTGAAGGTCTGGTTTTGGGAGAGTAAATGGTATGAGAACCTGGGGCGAATATAAAAAGTCATTCCCCTCTAAACCATCTCTTTTTGAATGTGCCCGTGGTGGGGATCTGTCTGGATTGGCTCAACTGATTCAGGATTGCCCAAACCTTGATCTTGAGGAAAGAAACTCCAGCGGGTTTTCAGCACTTATGTTATCAGCTTATAAGGGTCAAAAGGATTTTGCCGAAGCATTACTTCGTGCTGGTGTTGATGTTGAGTCAAGAGACTCTATTGGCAATACAGTTTTGATGGCCTCATCCTTTAAAGGAAATTTGGAAATTATCAAACTTCTGCTTCAATACGGGGCCGATCCACACGCTACGAACTCATCTGGAATGAATGCCCTAGATTGGGCAAAAATGTTTGGCCGCACTGAGGCACTGAAGTTTTATGAAAATAGTGGCCTTTATTCGAATGAATCCAGCTCAAAAATCACAACGATGTTTCGCTTATTTAAGCTTTGTTTGTCATTATTGGCAAAGAGATTCAAAAAAAGGCCACCACCAAAGGCTTAAATTTTAGACAATGCAATATCCATCAATTTAGCTAGTCCAGTTCCGTAATCCTTATCTGCCTTCATGCAGTTACGAATATGGCGAATTTTCACTTCTTCCGTCACCCCATTCATGTTTCTGGCCGTATTTTCCATCAACACCTGCTGTTGTTTAGAACTCATGAGACGAAACAGATCTCCAGGCTGCGTGTAATAATCACTGTCATCTTCGCGGAAGTTCCAATTCCAGGCTGCTCCAGATAACTCCAAAGGTGGCTCTTTGGCCTCGGGCTGCTCCTGCCATTCTCCCAAGCTATTTGGCTCATAGCCTTTGGTAGCACCATAATTGCCATCAATTCTCATTGCCCCATCTCTATGGTAGCTGTTTACATAACATTTTGGTCTATTGACGGGAATCTGCACATGGTTCACCCCTAAGCGATATCTTTGTGCATCACCATAGGAAAACAAGCGCCCCTGTAACATTTTGTCAGGAGAAAAGCCAATTCCTGGCACCACATTGGCCGGATTAAATGCAGCCTGCTCTACATCCGCGTGATAGTTTTCTGGATTGCGGTTCAGCTCTAAAACACCAACTGTGATCAAAGGATAATCCTTATGCGACCAAACCTTAGTCAAATCAAAGGGGTGAAAACGATAAGTGGAGGCATCCTTTTCTGGCATAATCTGAACCGCCATTTCCCACTTTGGAAAGTCGCCTTTTTCGATGGCTTCAAACAAGTCTCTTTGATGGCTTTCCCTGTCTTTACCTACAATTGCTTCGGCTTCAGAGTCGCTAAGATTTTGAATACCCTGTAGGGATTTCAGATGAAATTTTACCCAATAGCGCTCATTAGCTGAATTGATAAAGCTGAAGGTATGGCTTCCAAATCCATGCATATGACGATAGGTGGCGGGAATCCCTCTTTCACTCATTACAATTGTGACTTGATGCAAAGCCTCAGGCAAGAGTGTCCAAAAATCCCAGTTGTTCTGAGCGCTACGCATATTGGTTTTAGGATCCCTTTTGACAGCATGGTTTAAGTCGGGAAACTTCATCGGATCTCTTAAAAAGAAAACGGGAGTATTGTTCCCCACTAAATCCCAATTGCCTTCTTCAGTGTAAAATTTTACGGCAAAACCACGAATATCCCGCTCAGCGTCGGCAGCCCCTCGTTCCCCGGCTACGGTGGAAAAGCGCACAAACAATTCAGTCTGTTTTCCGATTTTGGAAAAAATTTTTGCCTTGGTATATTTGGAAATATCGTGTGTCACAGTGAAAGTTCCAAAAGCTCCTGATCCTTTAGCGTGCATTCTTCTCTCAGGAATCACCTCACGGTCAAAATGGGCTAGTTTTTCCAGAAACCAGACATCCTGTAACAGTTGTG
>DITF01000159.1 GCA_002422125.1 bacterium UBP17_UBA6191 | reverse complement strand
GGATTCTGAGGCAGGTGGGCCTGGGAACTGGTATACCCACCTTGGTTCCATGAGCCAGAATCTGGCCAAGGCTGGGGTGACTCATGTCTGGTTTCCTCCGGTTTCTCGCTCCGTCAGCCCTCAGGGATATATGCCAGGCGATTATTATGATTTGGGGGATGAATCGTCCCCGACCTATTACGGGAACCTAAAAGAATTGCAAAAGGCGATTCAGGATTTTCATAAAGCCGGGATTGTATCGGTTGCAGATATTGTAATCAACCATCGTACAGCCTCACATCAGGAAGATGGAATATGGAATGTGTTTCATCATAAGTCAGGCCGGATGCGCTGGGAAAAATGGGCTTTGGTAGCCGGGGATTACGGGGGTACAGGTAATAAAGACAGTGGTGGTGATTTTGAGCCAGCCCCAGATATTGATCATACCAACCATCGGGTTAGGGCAGATATCAAAGAATGGCTCAGATGGATGCGGGATGCTATTGGCTTTGAGGGATTTCGATTCGACTATACCAAGGGCTTTGATGGAAGTTTTGTAAAGGAGTATGTCGAAGGGGTGGCTACTTCTTTTTGTGTGGGAGAGTACTGGACTTCCATGAATTATAACGGTACTCAGCTTCTGCCCGATCAGAATAAACACCGGCAGGAAATTACGGATTGGGTGGATAAGACCGGAGGAACCTGCTCTACTTTTGACTTTACAACCAAAGGCATTTTACAGGAGGCGGTCAAAACTGGGGAGTATTGGAGACTGAGGGATTCAGAGGGGAAGGCATCGGGGCTGTTGGGCTGGTGGCCAGCCCGTGCCGTTTCGTTTGTGGACAATCATGATACGGGTTCCAAGCAGGCTCACTGGGAATTTCCAAGGGATCGGGTTTTGGCAGGATATGCTTATATATTGACTCACCCGGGAATACCTACGGTGTTTTATGAACACTTTGTGGACTGGGGGAGTGAGGTTCAAAAGAACTTAAATACCCTGATGACTTTAAGACATAAGATGGGAATTCATGCTGAATCCAGCCTTAAAATTCTTAAGGCAGAACAGGATTTGTATGTAGGAGTGGTCGATTCCAAGGTTCTTTTAAAAATGGGTCGGCAAAAATATCAGCCTGAAGATGGCTGGTCTGTTTTAATGGAGGGACTGGATTTTTCCCTGTATTCGCGGTAGCAATTTGAGGCCTGTGTTAGACTGGTGGGGTTTTTGAAACTAGGGGAGACGATATGGCTAAAATCGGAGTAATTTTATCTGGTTGTGGTGTGTTTGACGGTTCGGAAGTCCGCGAATCTGTTCTCACACTTTTGGCATTAAGTGAACTTAATCAAACAGTAGTGTTTTTAGCACCTAATATGACTCAGCATCATACCATCAATCATCAAACCTCTTCGGACTCCTCGACTTTGAGAAATGTCATGGAAGAATCGGCTCGCATTGCCAGAGGCCCAGTACTTAGCCTAATGGATGCCAATCCCAGAGACTTTGATGCCGTTATTTTACCCGGGGGTTTTGGGGCCGCCAAAAACTTAAGTTCATTTGCATTTTTGGGACCAAAGGCAGAACTTCAGCCAGATTTGAAAAAATTTCTGACTGGATTTTACCAGCTCAAAAACGCCAAAGGGGCCCATAGACCAATGGGAGCCATCTGCATTGCCCCCACTATTTTAGCTTTGTTGCACAGAGATATTGTTTGTGATGTTCCCCCAAGGCTGACCATTGGAGATGATGCGGACACTGCCAAGGCATTGGAAACTCTGGGATGCGGGCATGTTTTGTGTCAGGTGGATGAAATCTGCGTTGATGAGGCTAATGGCTTTGTCACGACTCCGGCCTATATGTATGGTTCTGCCCCTTTGCATGAAATATCTCGAGGGATTCATAAACTGGTCAGTAGAGTTGTGGATTTAATCTGAAATGAAAGGCGCTTTAATCTGGCTTCTCATGAGCCTAAATTTTGTATGGGGAGCCGATTCTGAACTTGTCCTGCCCAAACTCAGAATCCAGTCTGAAGCCCTGTCTGATTCTTTTGCCGATGGGGATCGATTCAGTGAGGGAGTTCCCTTAGCTGATCGAGAAATTATGGGCGATGAGGCGGAGTGGATTCGTCTGGCCCATCGTATTTTGGAGTCCCTGCAATCGGCCCGCCATCAGGACATGGGTTCACTTTTTGAGTCTGGCTTTGATATGCAAAAAATTGCCGAGCAGTTGCAGGGAGCTTGGAATACCCAGGTTATGATGTATGGGGATTTTTTGAGCTGGAGTGGGATTTCGGCTACAAGAGATGATTATCATCCTTTGGTTCAGGGAATATTGAGGTTCACTAAGGGCCAGGTTGGTTTTCGCCTCAGGCTTGGTATAAACCCTCCTTGGAGAGCGCAAAGAATTGAGTTTCCCAGCCTTAAAACAATTCCAGAACCCAAAACCGTAGATCGTAGTTATGTGTTTTTAGAACGAATTGAAATAAAGACTTTGGAATTTGGCCCCTCATCGGCCCCGATTCAGGGAAAACTCTATTGGCCCAAATTTTCAAAAAATCCTCCAGTGGTGATTCTGGCCCATGACTTTGGACCACAGAATGCCACCCATAAAATGGGTGTGAATGATCCATTTCTTGATTTGGCCGAGGGTCTGGCATCCAATGGAGTTGCGGCCTTTTTATATCCCAAGCGCTCCTATATTTATGCCGACTCTGAGCTTGAATCCTCAAAAAACCCTTATCATGAGGTGGTTGCTGATTTGTATTCCATTTTAAATACATTAAGGGTTCGTTCTCATCTTAGAACCCCGCAGAAGGCCATTCTTCTGACTTATGGATTTTCATCCTGGTTCATGTCATGGTTAGCCAATAAAGATCTATTTCAGGGTTTTGTGCTACTAAACCCCAGTTTTAGACATCCTTTGGAAATCCTGTTTGAGATTGAGGAGTTTTATCAATCCCAGCGCAGGGGCAACCTTGATGGACTGATGGATTTGCACAAACAGATCGAAAAGTTCTTTCAAGGTACGCTTGCGCCCGATCATGTATTGTTTGGCTATCCGGCCCGATATTTTCAGATTTTACAGAGTTTTTCTCCCCAGCCCGTGGATAAACCTGATTTGCCTGTGCTTTTATTGTTTGCCAAGGGGGACTATGTGAGTAATCCAGCCGATGAGCCGGAATATTTGCGTGTATTGTCCCAAACTAAAGTAACCCGTTATGATTTTGAGTACTTAAACCGCATGTTTCATGTAGGCGATAAATTAAATCCAAGGCGGGACTTTTATACCCCGGGAGCAATCAGTCCCAGAGTCATCAAGACCTTGCACAACTGGATTTTGGGGCTATGAAGTTATGGTTGATCTCAGATGTTCACCTCGATTCCCATCCTAAAAATCTCGAACTCTGGGGTTTGTTGGCAAAGCAGGCCCTAAGAGATAAACCGGATATCCTGGTCGTCGCAGGTGATGTTTGTGAACGGCTAGATGTTCTTCATGAAGGGCTAAAAATCTTTAACGCTCTGGAAGCCTTAAAAATTTATATTCCCGGCAATCATGATTTGTGGTGCCGACAGGAAAGTCAGGTGGATTCCCTTAAAAAGCTCGAGAAGCTTTTACCCGATGTTGTTCAGGCCAACGGCTGGCATTGGCTATCGCAAAACCCAATAGTCATGGGTGATTATTATCTGGTGGGTAGTGCGGCCTGGTATGACTACTCATTGATGCCAGAGGGCCATCCCTTCCAGACAGAGGACTTTGCAAAAAAGCAGCGCGGTTCCCGGCAGTGGATGGATGGCAAGTGGTGTCATTTTCCCGATCAGTCATCTGAGACGGTTGATTTCTGGCTGCGAGATCGCTTTTATCAGGAATTATATACAGATCTAAGTAGATGTCCCTTTGGGAAAAAAATTCTTTTGTTCACCCACTTCCCCTTTTATAAGGAGCTATTAAATTTTACGCATAAGGATTGGGATTTTGAATATTTTGGGGCCTTTATGGGCTCCTCATATTATCGCTCATTGTTACGCGAGTTTCCAGTAACTCTTCACGGGTGTGGGCATTTACATCGTGTATGTGATTTTGTCAGTGAAGAAGGAACCCGTGTAGTGATGGCTCCCATCGGATACCTAAAGGAATGGGGAACAGATTCAGCAGAAGTCAGACTGCAAAATGTACTTATGCGCCTTGATCTGGAATAAAATTCACCATAGTCACGAGCCAGACTCCTTCATCAAAAAAGAGACTGATTTCTCCACGCATTCTAGTGCCCAATTTAGTAGTAGCAACTCCGATGAAGGAAATTTCCGAAGGAGCGTGTTCTACCATGGATTCAGCCTTAAACACGACATCTCGAAATCCAGATTCGACTAGCCGTGAATGTAAAAGATTCATTTTTAAATTACCCAGGGCTTCTCTCACAGTTGGGTACATAAAGCCCTTAAATTCTTCCAGCTTTTTATCATCAAAAGTCTTTAAGAATTCTTCCACAACGCTGAATCCGGCCCTAAAAAACTTATTTCTGCGATCCTCAGACTCTACTTTAAAGCCCTTCAGCAGTACCTTTCTATCTTTTTCAACCTTCTGAACTTCAAAGCTAATGGTGAAAAATCCGCGACTACCATCACTGTAGCTAAAGTCTCCAGCATGGGTGCCAATTCCATCCTTTTCCTGATACCTAGTAGCCTGAAAGCTGATGTTTTGAATATCTGTCAGTAAAAACTTGGCCGATTTAAACTCGCGCTCAAATTGTTCTAGGCTACTCTTCTGGCGCACCTCGGGTAGCATTTGCTCAAAACAGGCCTTTAAATTTCCCTTGCTTAGTTCGGTAAAATAGCCCCGCATGGCCTTTTCTACAATTGGTTGGTAGTCGGGTTCACGGAACAAAAAGTAGGCACCAATTGCTAGAAAAATCAAGAGGATTATCAAGCCAATCCCGATTCCCACAATCAATTTGATAGGCAGTGCTTTTTTCTCAGGCACTGCTTTTTTCTTTTCCTCTCCCGATTCCTCCCCATCTAGTTGCACAGAATCAATGTCGGAATACTCATCTCCACCAGAGCTGGAATTTGACCCATCAATGTCCACCGCATCCATGAGAGACATGGGATCGGTATCATCAATATAACTGTCTGAAGATTCTTGCTCAGAACTATCTGTGGAGGCTTCCTCAGCTTGGGGCTCAACCTTTTTCTTTTTTAATCGATCCAATAATCCCATAATCAGGCCATCGGTATCCTAGATTGTTTCTTAATCCATCTAATTTTGTGATCCAAACAAAATCAAGGGTCTATGCCGACATCCTGTAAGTGATGTTTAGAGTATTCTCAATTTTTTGGTTAATCTCGTCTGCTTGGCCCAACTCTTTGGGGCAGTTACTCAAGCAATCGGAATTAAATCTTCGCATCGATCCAATCCTTTATGAATTGCCCCTGGATGAGATTGCAGAATTTCAAGGATACGAAGCCTTAAGTTTAGCCACTCGCCTAGCCCCCATTCAATTGCGGGCTTTTTCTGGATACCATTATGTATCATCAGCGGCCTATTCCCTTGATTCCAAGGATGAGGGATATGAATCCACTTTGATTGTGAAACGCTCTCAGGCTGTAAATCAAAAACTAATCCATAGTTTTGGCTGGTTTTTAAGAAATCGCCTCAGTTGGAAAATTTCTCGGGACTGGGTCATAATTTTTATGCGCCAGGAAAAAGAATTTGGACTAAACTCCCATTTTCTGGCCCATCAGGAGCTGGTAAAATACTTGGATGCCGAACCCAAGGACTTGTCCTCTGAGTGGAAAAAAGATTGGCAGGATTACCAACTAGATGCCAAAGATGCCGGTTTTACTGGTCCCATGCCTTCCTACCAGCCAATGGCTAAAACTAGCACTCCGATGGAGTTTTGACCTTCTGCCATTTCAATATAATATTTCTGAATGGGCCTGCTATCAGGAAAACCCCTGTTACTCAGTCTTTTGAGAGTGGGTAGCCTAGCTTGCGACAAATCTTATCTTCTACGGTTCGGTAATTACCCAATCCACGCATTCCAATAGGCTCTACAGGGTTGACGACTTCACTATTAAATTCATCATAATAAACATCTGGCCTTGCAACCCCTCGAAAATGATGCTGTTTAAACTTATAGTCTGGGTTTTTATCCAGATCAAGGCTCGTAACAGTTTCAAAAAAACCTCTGGACCAGCCAAGTGTATTGATCCCTTCGGGAGGGATCAGAAGATTCTTGGATTCAAAGTCAGGAAAATCTATTTTGCTACTCCCCAAATGATCGTAGATGTAAACCAGAATCACATTGGTAAATGAACTGAAAATGGCGGTGGTAGATACCACCATTCCAAAACGGTATTGTTCCGGCTCAAAAATTAGTTGAAATACAAATACATCCCCAACCACAGGTTTCTTACGGGATTTTTTTAGAAATACCAAATTCATGGGGTATCGCACTCAGTCGAATGTGATTTTATAAACTCCCCGTTCAATATCTTTAAGGTTCATGTATGCGCCTCCAGAGATATGGGGAGATTTAAGTTTTTCCAGCGACTGGAACTCAGTTGTGGCAGTGGTTGGATCTGAAAGGTATAAAAAAGTTGCGGCCCAAAGCCGTACCGCTGGCTCCTCATGAGTTACCAATTCGGAGAAAAACTGGTATCCTCTATCTTCGGCCTCACATTGATGTTTACATATTTTCCTTAGTTTTTTATGGGCAGCATGAGATTTAGATAGAGGCCCTTTTTTTATCCCTTCAATGTACCGCAATGCCTGCTCAATAAATTCTTCTTTCACATCTTTTTTCATAATCCCCTAATCTTGACCAAAGTCTCTAAAAATCTCTTCCATCTTCTGTTTTCCATATTCATATTGTTCCTCGAAAGAAAGGTCTCCAACCCAGTCCCGATTTCTTCGATTTGTCATCGGTCGTAGAGTTGCATAATGCCGGTTAATTTCTGTATGAACCGCCTTTGGAATAGCCACAAGATTTGTTTGGCTTAAGGGGGCAGAACTGGCAACAGATTCCACCGCCGTGTTTTGGCTGAGGCTCTCAAATGTGGGGGCTTGGTCTTCGGAATAAACAAGGGAGGGAAGCAGGAAAAAATAGAGTAGCAAAAATGCTTTGGGCATGAGGGAGTTTATGAGTTTGGAGTTAGAAATGTTGCAGAATCTCCCAATCCACTATGAAGCAAATACAGGCTTATAATTCGCTCAAGATATTCTTTGCGATTTTTTGGCACAATGTTGTGATCAGAAATGATGGCTTGCACATTTGGATCTTCATGCTTATAGGGAACTGAGTCCCCAGGCCTAAGACTGTACTCAAAATCTATTTGCATCTGGAATGCCAGCTCTGAAAATACTTCCAGAGGGCTGTACGAGTAGGTTGGACCAATAGAGTACACGGGCTCGATAGGCTCAGTGTTAAGAATGATTTGTACAATTTTGGTTACATCCTCAACCCAGATAATATAGCGCAGGGCATTGGTCCATAAATCAGGTTTTTGTCGCTTTAAAAGGCACTGATGCAGGTAGCCTACAAAAGTATGGGGATTGGGTAAGGGGCCAACCACATTGGGTAGTCTAAGAATGACGGCTTTTTGAGATCGCAGAAGCACTCTTTCAATTTCCGCTTTGTGTTGAAAATAAGGCCTGTTGATCAGACCGGGATCGGCGATGGCATAACTTGAGAAGTACAACAGTAGGCGAGACTCTTTAAGTTCGGACTGCAACAAAAGAGATTCCCGTTCATATTGAGAGGGATCAATACAGGACGAATTGCTGACCCCAGAGGCAAAGATAGTTATGGTTTTGTCAGGAATTGGACAGCGTTTAAAAGCCTGGGCGATCAATCCGTTTCCAACAATTTTTGCATTTGAATTTTGAATCATTAGCTGAGGCAAGTATACTGGATACAGTGAAATCTTCCCATAATTTAGAAATTTGGCGTAACCATCTAAGAACTCATGGTTTAAAGTGCACCAAAGCCAGAGAAATTATATTGGATGTCCTTGAGAGTGGACCATGCCTACAGTCTGTGGATGAAATTGTGCAAAAAATTTCTGAGATTCTGCCTGAGAACGCCCCAGATTGGACTACGGTCTATCGCTCTTTGATTAAGTTTGAAGAGGTAGGTTTACTGCGTTCGGCTCACTTAGGAGACGGACACAAACGGTATGAGCTAGTGACACCTGATGGAAGGCACCACCATCATGTAATTTGCCGGAGCTGTCAATCGGTAAGACCATTGCCTTCCTGCGCTTTAAGTGTGGTCGAAAAAGGACTGGAACAGGAAGGTTATTCCAATCTATCCCATCAGTTAGAATTTTTTGGTGTTTGTCCTGCTTGTACTATCTAAACGCAAATCATTTGCATTTAGATAGTTGTGGTGATATTGTTCCTTCATCTTCAGGAGGAAAATACATGTCCAATCGATTGCCAGTAACTGTACTATCCGGTTTTTTGGGTGCTGGAAAGACGACCCTGTTAGAGCATATTCTGCACAATCGTGAGGGTATGCGTGTTGCCGTAATTGTAAATGATATGAGTGATGTCAACATTGATGCGGCTTTAGTGAAGCAGGGGGAGTTTAAGCTCTCCAAGACGGATGAAAAACTGGTGGAGATGCAAAATGGATGTATTTGCTGCACATTAAGAGAAGATCTGTTGCTTGAGGTGGAAAAATTAGCCAGAGAAGATCGTTTCGATTACCTTGTGATTGAGTCCACAGGTGTTGGTGAGCCCATGCCCATTGCGGAGACATTCTACTTTAGAGACGAATCAGGACGGAGTCTTGGCGATGTTGCTGTGCTCGATACTATGGTTACCGTAGTGGATGCCTCAAGTTTTTTAAAATTGGTACATCAGGCACCGGAGCTCATGGAGCTTAAAATGGCCATTGATGAGACTGATTCACGGAATTTGGCCGAGCTGCTGGTCGAACAAGTGGAGTTTGCCAATGTAATTCTAGTGAACAAAGTAGATTTGATTAAAGCCGATGATTTGCAGGCCTTAATGGTTTTGATACAGCAGTTAAACCCATCGGCCAGGATTTTAACCACCACTCGCTCCAAGATCGATTTACATGAGATTTTACATACAGGATTATTTTCTCTTGATGAAGCCAAGGCTTCTGCAGGTTGGATGCAGGTTTTATTGGGTAAAGAGACTCCAGAAACCGAGGAGTATGGAATCCATCATTTTGTTTTTCGAGACAATAGGCCATTTCATCCACAAAGATTCTGGAATTTGATTCATGAGGGATTGGATTTTTCGGCAATACTCAGATCCAAAGGGTTTTTCTGGGTGGCATCTGCACCTGAAATCCTTGGTCAATGGTCACATGCTGGAGGGGCCATTGCCTATGGACCAAAGGCAAACTGGTTGGCCTCCATGCCACCATCTGAATGGGACTTGACTCCTGCGGAAATGAAAGAGCTGGAAAGAACATGGGATCCTGTTTTTGGAGACAGAAGGCAGGAAATCGTACTCATCGGCCAGAATATGGATTCGGATTCGATCCTGAACTGTTTTTATGACGCGCTGTTAACTGAAGATGAGTTGCGATTGGGATCTCAGCATTGGCAAGTGGGAGATTATCCATTTAGTGACTGGAAGGACCAGTTGGTATTGGAAGAAACAACTGGCCCTAATTGAGATACTGTGCTTGCGGGTTATAGTTAAAACGAACTATCATCCTTGTTGATGAGTGATACGACTGAGATTCTGAAATATCTTGATTTAAGGCCGCTGTTAAAGCCGGTTTTGGCTCAGGTTGCTGATTTTCAGTCTACAATTCTTAAAATCCCTCCTGTAGGGGTACCTGGCCCAAAGGTTGGGGAGGAAGAAGCCACACTCTGTTTTTATCTGGATGCAGTGTTGCCCGGATATTATCTAAGATTGGAGATTAGTACTCTAAAACCCTGTGATTTTTCGCTGGTGGTACGCTTTTGTGAAGCATTGGTTCAGGAGAGGATCCGCAGTCTCCGCCCATTATCCCATCTAAAATTGGCTACAACTGGGATGGTCGGTCAGTTGGATCATACGGATAGATTTTTGCAAACGATTAGCAATGAGATGAGAGCACCCATGAGTGGGATTGTCGGCATGACTCAACTTTTGCAGGAAACCCGTCTCAGTAAAAAACAAAAAGAGTATTTGGAAGTTTTACAGGTCAGTTCTGAGATCTTGCTGAGAATTATCAATGATTTTCTGGACTACAATATTCTGAAGGTGGAAAAGCTGAGTCTGGATTCCCAGGCTTTTCATTTTGGTGACTTTCTAAAGGGAGTTATTAAGGAACTGGAATGGCTATGTGAGCAAAAAAAGCTACAGGCTATTGCACAGTTAAGCTCGAATTTACCGGAGTGGGTTGTCGGGGATGCCTATAGAATCCGCCAAATCCTTTCGCATCTGATATCCAATGCGATTAAATTTACGGACGCTGGTTCAGTGACACTGGTTGTGACAGATTTTCCCTGTGCCGTCGATCAGCATTGTCTGACTTTTGAAATCCGCGATACCGGGATAGGACTTGATGAATCCAGGCTTGATTGTTTGTTTCACGATATTTGTCATGTAGATTCAGAAAAAGGCAGCGGCCATGATGGAATGGGTATAGGTCTGGTTATTTGTCGTCAGCTAGCGGACTTAATGCAGGGACGAATTTTCATGAATAGCTTACCAGGTCTTGGCAGCACCTTTAGTTTTCAGGTTACTTTGAAAAATACAGCAATGCCTGTGAAGACTTCTGGGGCTCATGATGTCAGTGCCTTGGAAGATGTGCGCATTCTGATGGCAGAAGACAGCGCGGTTAATCGTCGTGTCCTGAATCACCTGCTTGAGAAGCTGGGTTATAAGGCAGATATGGCGGAGAACGGAATTCAGGCTGTGGAAATGGCAAAAACCAGTCAATATGATATAATTTTTTTGGATTTGTGGATGCCGGAAATGGATGGTCTTGAGGCAGCTAAAGCTATTCGCGAGCTGGACAAAAACAGGTATCCTTCTGCTGAGGCGAATCTGATTGCAATGACGGCTGATACCATGAAAGGTGTCAGGGAGCAATGCCTAGCCTCAGGCATGAATGATTATGTTACAAAACCGATTACCTTAGATGTTTTAGGGGAGTCGATAGCAAACTGGAGTAGCCGATGAATCTGATTACAGTAACTTGCCTTGATTATGGGAACTATTATGTCAATCCGGCCAATGTATCCTTTATCAGTACCGGTGAAAAACGCGATTCTGACAATGGCCAAATTGAAACACAGTTGTTCTTTCATTTTAACGGGGGGCGTGAATCCTGTATGGTTTGGGTCAGCTCTCCCGATCAGGTGCTGAAAAGCTTGAATGCCGATTGATTTATCCTTTTCTAATCAGTTGCCCCTATTGGCAAAACGGCTCATTGAAAATCTTAAAAGCTATTATGCCAATGGGGCCGATCCTCTGATTGCTCCAAGAATTGTGGTTCCTAATGTGAATCTTAGGATCTGGCTTCAGATAGAGATAGCCAAAACCCAAGGGGTAGCCTTTCATCTTGATTTTTACTTTCTGGAAGGTGCCCTTTTTGAGAGCATTGCGCGCCTGTATCCAAATAATAGCTATCGCAGTCTCAATCATGAGGCCCTTAGGGCATTTTTACTGGGTACACTAAAAAGTACCACTCTTGAGGCAGAAGAACTATTACCACTGCGCCACTACTTTGACTCCTTAAAACCGGTGGATTCTGTGGATCATGCCAAAAGACTCTGGCAGGTGGCCGACAGCCTGGCAAATCTTTTTATTCAGTATGAATTGCACCGTAGCTCGATGATTTCCAAATGGAAAAATAAGCAACTACTGTATGGGGATGCCTCTGAATTGGTAAGTCGTATGGAACTTTGTCAGGCCCATTTGTACCGCATGGTCTATGCTCAGATTGCGGCCCATAATGTGAAGTATCTGGGATTTTTTGATTTGCTGGAAATGTTAAAGTCAAAAGAGGGAGCAGATTCATGTCTTCCCTTACATCTGTTTGGCTTGTCTCATGTTTCCAGGGCTCATTATGAAATGCTTTCTGAGCTTTCACGGTTTTCCGACATAATGATTTACAGTTTTAATCCCTGTATGGAGTATTGGGAGGACCTAAAAACGCCTAGGGAAACAGCCAGATTTTTAAAGCGAGAGAGTAAAAAAAGTCGCAAAGTAGTTTCAGGACTTGGGGAGTTTCCTTCAGAAGAGATCGTTTTAGATCATCGACTGGCCAAACTAGAGGAAGAAGCTGGACAGGTCTTTTTTGAAGAAGCCCGAGATAATCGACTTTTGCAATGGTGGGGAAGATCGGGCCGGGAAAATGTGCGGCTCTTGTGCCAGTTGGCCCAATATACATTTGCGGAGTTATATAACCTGGATACAGAGAATGACTCGGTACTTAAGCGCATTCAAGCCATGCTTCTGACCAGAACCCAACTTCTGGGCGATCGCTTACAAAAAGTCTCACAGGACAAAAGCCTTCAGATAATAGGAGTCCCTACTATCTTTCGCGAGGTGGAGGCGATTCGCCAGAGTATTTTGCGGCAGATGGATGAGGATCCAGAACTTAAGCTAACAGACATTGCCATATTGGTTCCCGACATGGCCCAGTATCGTCCCGCCCTGTTGTCCGTATTTGCCCAGGATCGAGTAATTCCTTTCAGCCTCGTGGATTCGTCGGCAGACGCAGACAGTCACTATGCTCGCGGTATCATGGATTTGATTGAACTTTTGGAATCTAATCTGGAAAGGTCCTTGTGTTTTACCCTTTTTGACAATCTGTGCTTTCAAACCAGATTTCAAATTGGACCAGATCAGGTGCGCAGCTTTTCAAGATGGGTCGATGCCCTCGGAATTTTTCTTCAGTCCGAAAACTCCCAATTTGATTGGGTGCAGGGTATTCGTCGCTTACTTTTAGGCCGCTACATGCAGGATACTTCCGACTATCTGGGGTACTGCCCTTATAGTGACATGGATACAGCGGATCTAAAAACCCTGGGTGTGTTTGTAGAAGCCGTTGAAATCATTCTTTTGGCGCAAAAACAGATTCGCGAGGCAATAGGCTCGGTAGAATTCTGGACGGACTTTTTTCTAAAACTGGTGGAATCCCTTTTGGCTGTGCCAGAACAGTTCCCTCAGGAGGCCAGGGTTCGAGTGGGTTTAGTGGATTCATTAATGGTGTTTCGGTTGCAGGATAGTATTGGTTCTGAACCCTCGCTGCAGTTTTCTCTTTTTGCTGAGGCATTGCGCAATATGTTAGGTGGGATTAGTTCAGGCATTGGCTCTTATCTGACTGGTGGAGTCTGTATTGCTGAGCTTCATCCCATGCGTCCTGTCCCATTTCGAGTGGTTTATATTCTAGGGCTTCAGGAAGGGGCATTTCCCCGTTCTGAATCCAAAACCAGCCTTGATTTGAGAAATCTGAAGCGACAGATTGGGGATATCAGTGTAGCGGAACGAAATCGCTATCTCTTTTTGGAAGTACTATCTGTGACTAAGGATAAGCTTATATTGAGCTATCAGGATCGAGATATGGTCGAGGGTAGAAGGCTATTGCCCTGTTCGGTAATTTTACAGTTAAAGAGATTTGTTCAGGAAGAGATCCTAAGCGATAGCCAGATATTTTTGGAAGTATCCGTGCCCCTCTTAAGTTCAGATAGTCTTGAGCATTATGCCGACGCACCATGGACAGACTTTCCGGCCAACTATGATTTGTTTTCACAACGATTTTACAGGCCTGAGGAAGAGGCCGAGATGGTAGACATAGCCGATACGAGTGAGGCGAAGTTTAAAGTAACTTGTAGAGAAATCGCGGGATTTCTTCGCAATCCGGGACTCAGTATCTTAAGGCGCAGAGCCGGACTTTGGTTACTTCCAGATTCGGAAGAGTTAAACACCTCCTTAAATGCTGAGCCTTTTGTTCCTCCAAGAATGCTGGCGAATTACGCTATCGTCAATAATCTGTTTTTATCGGCCCAAGAGGGCCAGTATGAGTCGCACTTCAAAAACGCCATTTTTCAGTTGAGCAATCGCCGCTTATGGCCTTACGGGGAATATATGCTTCACGGATTGGAGTATTATTTGTCCCGTTCCCAGGGGCTTGAAGAAGAGCTAAGGCAGGAAGTGGAGTCCATGGGCATAGACTTAAGGCCACTCCCGATAGCCTCTAAACTGGAATTTTTGGGACTGATGATTCAAATCCAGGGTCGGCTGGATTATGCCCACTTAGGTGAGGGATCCCTTGACATATTTTTACCCATCCCGGCCAAACAGCCTAAAGATCCATTATCGCTACTAAACAGGGTTTTGGAACCAATTATAGCTTCTGTGATTCTGGGTAAACCAAATCTGAAGGTGCTTTTGTTGTTCACCGATGGAATACAAAAACTATCTTTTGTGAATTTGCCTGGCAAAGATTGGTTACATAAGCTTTTAAGCGATTATCTCTTGCATGATGAACCTTATCTGTTACCTATGAATCATGTTCTAATCGGGTCGCTTCTCAAGAATCCAGAGGCCATAAGCCCGGAAGAATTTTTTAGTCTTTTGTCGGTTGACTTGTCCGTTCATGGGGTCACAGAAGAGGAGACCCTGGCTAAACTTGAGGTTCCAATAAACGCTAAAGAGATAGCACTGACACGATATGGGCCATTATGGAATCTATTTTAATTGATAAACACGGCTGGATTGAGGCCTCAGCGGGTACAGGTAAAACCTATACTATTGAAAGACTGGTTCTTAAAATCCTTAAGTCAAAAAAAGTCGATTCGATAGGGCGAATTTTGGTTGTGACTTTCACTGAAAAGGCCACAGCCGAGCTTAAGGAAAGAATTCGCGCCCTATTGGAGTTAGAGGAAAAAACGGAATCAGATAAGGATACACAGCGATTTTTAACCGATTGTCTGGATCAGTTTGATACTGCGTCCATTTTTACAATTCATGGATTTTGTCAGCGGGTTTTGCGAGATTTTGCCTTTGAAAACCAGGGTTTGTTTCAAAGAGAGATTGTTGCTGATTCTTCGTCTTTACGGGAACGATGCTTTCACGAAAGATTGAGACAATGGCCTCTGATTTACCCAAAAAATTTGCCAGCCATTCTGTTTATTCTCAAGTTTGCCCAACTGGATCGTGAGGGAGAGGGTTCCTCAAGTCTGGATACGATGCGTAAACTGATTCAGGTTTTAAGAGTGGGAAGAGATCAGAAACTGTCGCGATTAACCCCAGGATTCCCCCAGTTAAAATTTGCTGATTTATCCATTGAGGCATATATCAATCAGTTGGAACTGGGGCTTCACCAATTGGTTCAGTGGCTTCAGACCATGATGCAGGATAAAACTCTTTTGGATTGTGAGATGTTTTTAGAGATTTTGGCCAGAAGAACCAAAACAGGCTGGCATCAGACTGATCTTAAATCGGCCCAGAAAATCTGGGATGCCTTAGCAGTTTGGTTTAAGCAACAAAAATCTTGGTATCACCGTGTGGAGCTACTAGACATTTTAGCGGATAAAATCCATAAATTTCCTGATTGGGTACAGGATCTGATGAGTTTTTATCAGGATTTTGCCTTGCATTTTTATTATCAGGAAGCAGTGGAAGTGACCAGAGACTTTCGCAATTTAAAAGCCAGAAAAGGCCTGATGGATTTTGATGATCTCTTGTTTTTTGTACTGGAAGCTATAGAGGGCAAGGGTGGTGAGGACTTAAAGCAAATTTTAAGAGGGCTTTATCCCTTTGTGCTAGTAGATGAGTTTCAGGATACGGATGCCATGCAGTGGGAAATTTTTTCCCAGACCTTTTTAAAGGGCACGGTTCGCAACACCATGTTTTTGATCGGGGATCCCAAACAGGCAATTTATGCTTTTCGTGGGGCCGATGTTTTCACCTATTTGGAGGCTAGGCAGAGCTTAAAATCACAAGGACGCAGTCAATTCTACAACCTTGGCTTAAACTATCGTTCCACACAAGAGCTAATTTCGGTGATGAATGCCTTGTTTGCCAGATGGTTTGACGATTTTGTGCCCGTAAATGCTCCTAAGCCTAGTCATTGTAAGTTACTTGAGGATAAAACAGGCCGAGCAGCCGTCACTCTAGTTTCCTTAAAAAGTAAAACTCCCAAAGGTTGTGCCTGGCCCATGGCCGAATGGATTGGGGCCGAAATTTCCCAGTTGATTTGTAATCAGGAAATTGTGCATCAGCTTGATGGCAAACCGCGTTCGATTGGATTTCAGGACATTGCCATTTTAGTCCCCTATCGCTCCGATGCCTTTTGCCTGAAACGGGTACTGACTCGTTTAAACATTCCTTATGCCATGTATAAAGAAGAGGGATTATATGCTACCGAAGAATGTCTTCATCTTCAGGTTTGCCTAGAGGCCTTGTTAAATCCTGAGGACTTTTCCCTGATTCGAGCGGCTTTACTGACCCCACTGTTTGGAATGCCACGGGCCGTGGTCCTTAAGCTTAGTTCATTGCCGCAGGGACACTCGATTCGCACTCGTATGGAAAAGCTGGTGGAGCTGGCCCAAACGGGCCGTCTGTCGACTTTGTTAAAAATGCTTTTGGAAGAGGGGCCTTATGCCAAAAAGCCTGAATGGGAAAGGGTTTACACCAATTACAGGCAGATTGCCGAGCAACTAATGGATCGGCATGTGGCCTATGGAGCCAGTATTGCGGATCTATTGAGGCACATTAAATCCTTGCGTCATGAGGCCGTGGAACTCCTGCGGGATCAGAATCTGTTAAGGCTTCCTGGAGAACAAGCTCGAGTACAGATTATGACCATGCACATGAGTAAAGGGCTTCAGTATCCGGTGGTATTTGTGGCCGGAGGATATACCCGCAATCCGATCATACCTTCTGTCATCTGTCACCCTCCTAGAACGGATGGTGGGTTTGAGCGAGTTTTTATCCATAGGCCAACGAAGGATAATCCCTATTACGATTTGATTCGACAAGAGATGGAACAGGAGCAGTTGCGCCTTTTGTATGTGGCATTTACGCGGGCTCGTTATAAACTGTATCTTCCGCATTGGGTTCCCGAGGAAAAGGCTAGTGCCAACACAGGTTATCTACTGTCTACGATTTCCCCGGCACTTTATGAACTGATGACAGCCAATCCCGAATTAGAAATTGAGGCGGTCTGTGAGCCTCGTGAAGTCGCGATACTCAATACCAAAGACTTGATTACATCAGCCCCAAGCATAAAGAATCCATTTTTACAGGGCCCAGATGTGAGCTTGTGGAAAGTGGAGAGTGACTTTTACTTAAATTCGCGCAAATTGGAAAGAAGAAGCTTTTCGGGCCTGAGCCGCTTGATGTATCCAGATGAATATCAGTTTGGAGCCGTGCGTGATCCAGACGAACCCCAGGAACCTGTTATCACTCAGTTTGAGAATGATTTGGAGTTACAATCATTACCTAGAGGTGCTGAGTTTGGCAGCCTGATCCATACCCTCATGGAACAGGTGGATTTTGAAAAAAGTCAACAGCTTGGGGATCTGGCGTTTTTTGAGGGTGTAGCACTGGAATATCTGTTTGCCAGACACCAGATCGGGATTGAATTTAAAGAGGCCGTACTGCGCATGGTGTATCAGTCCTTAAAGGTTGTACTGCCTATGGTTGGTCCCGACTTTCAGTTAATTGGTCTTAAAAATTCAGAGACACTAAGAGAAAAGGAGTTTTGGTTCACCCCAGTCGCCAAACCTGGTTTTGTTTATGGGGCTCAGGATTTTTTATTTCGTTTTGAAAACAAATATTGGATTGTAGATTGGAAAAGTAATTGGCTTGAGGACTATTCCACAGAAGGATTAAGCCATTGCATGGAAAGTTCACATTATGATTTGCAGGCTCGCATTTATGGAATTGCTCTGAGGCGCTGGTTAAAAGCCGTATTAGGTGAAACTGGGGCAGAACAGTTTGGAGGTATTTTGTACCTGTTTTTAAGAGGGATGAAGTCAGGAAGTCTGGAAGGTGTATATTGTTTGCCGCAAGATGCAAAAGACTGGGATGAGGAAGAAATGATTCTGGAGGAAGTCCTGTGACGGATTTAACCGGGGATTCTTTGAATCAGGCTGGTATCAGGGCTTTGCAGGCCATATCTGGGTATTCCGATCCCTTATTGACCAGTTTATTAAATCGCATGCATGAGGCTTTAAATGAAGGCAGTTTGTTTGTGCCTTGTGAAGATGTGCCCGAGGATGTGCTGTTGCAAGTAAAATCCGGTAAGTGGCCTAAATTGATTGGAGCTCCAAAGGAATATAAGCCGGTCATTTTTGATGGCTTACGGTTTTTCTTTCATAAATACTATGACAAGGAGACCAAACTTTTAGAATCCTTGAAGCAGTTAGCCACACTTTCGGACAGATTGGCACCTGACAGTGCCTTTGAGAGTTTAAGTGCTTTAAAACTTGATAAGGGGCAGTTGGCTTGTATCAATCTGGCCCTTAGGCGACCATTTTGTGTGATTACCGGAGGGCCAGGCACGGGTAAAACCATCACTATGGTGGAAATTGTGGCTTTATGGATAGAATCTGGCATGCCAGCAGAGTCCATTGCCTTAACTGCCCCCACCGGTAGAGCGGCCCAAAGAATGAAGGAAGCCCTAGAAAACCATTTGGCCTTTCAGGGGCCAGCGATGGAAAACATTCAGATAGCCACCATACATAGACTTTTAGAATATTCTCCCAGAAAACATGAGTTTCGTTATCAAGCCCAGGAACCGCTTCCCTATTCTTTGGTGATAGTGGATGAGGTGTCCATGGTTGATGTGGCCTTGATGCAAAGCTTATTATCCGCCATTGACCCGGCACAATCCCGATTGATTTTAATTGGGGATCGGGATCAGTTGCCTTCTGTGGAAGCTGGAGCTGTTCTGGCATCCATTCTGTCTACGCAAAATGCAAAGCTTTATGCTGGTAGTCTGGGACATTTGGATAAAGTGTTTCGCTCCAAGGCCAATATTTTATTGGTAGCCAACCAAATTAACTCAGGAGATGCGCCTAAACTTAATCTGAGATTGATCCAAAAATCTACGGACTACGAAACCAGTGAGGATGAAGTATTTTTGGTGGAAGCCAAGGAAGAAAGAACTTTGTTTTCAGCATTTTTTTCCTTCTGGTTTGCTCGATATATTCCCATTTGCCATCAGCTAAATCGAGCTGGTACTGAGGCAGAAATTCTGATGTTGTCTCTGTTTTTGGAACTTGAGCAAAGCCGTATTCTTTGCATTCAGAAAGAGGGGAAAAGGGGAGTTCACTACATAAATCATTTGTTTTGTCACTTGGCAGGGCCCGAGTTTGATCCTGAGTATTGTCTGGGAACCTGGTTTCACGGGCAGCCTATTCTGATACTCTCAAACCAAATCAAACGCGAGATTTATAATGGGGATGTGGGAATCATCTTGCGAGGCCAGGATGGGGAATACCGGGTCTGGTTTCGTCGCGGACAAAAACTTCAATGGTTCTGGTTAATGGATATGCCCCAGATGCAGCCAGGGTTTTCCATGACCGTTCATAAAAGCCAAGGCTCTGAGTTTGAAAATATTCTGGTGGTACTACCCCAATCCGATCACCGTTTATTAAGCCGAGAAATCTTGTATACGGCTCTCACTAGAGCCAAATCACGGGTTTTTGTGGCCGGAGATGGGTCACTAGTCGCCACTGCCGCTAAACGAAGCCAAAACAGGCAGGTTCGTTAAATAGCTTTGTCTCACAAACCCGGAAAAAATGCTATGATCTTAAGCATGCTTCAGATCAAAAACCCAAACTTCAGCCTGATGACAGACATTGTCTTTAAGATAGTTTTTAGTAATCCCCATGCTCCTGAGATTCCAATTGCCTTTTTAAATGCTGTGTTAGCCCACAGAAAAGACAAAATCACAGAGATTCAGATTTTGAACCCGTTTAGCAAACTGGAGATGCTCACAGACAAACTGTCTGTTTTAGATTTAAAAGTTACCGATCAGGCAGGACATGTTTTTCATATTGAAGTCCAGCTTAAAGACCATGTTTTTTTACGGCAGAGGTTTTTGTACTATCATTATCGGCTATTTTCTGAGCAGTTGAATTCAGGGGATGAGTATTCAAACCTCAAGCCAGCTATCAGCATCTTTATTTTAGGTAGCAACCATTTAGAGGATCCAGGCTTTCATAACATCATTACCATGATGAACACCCAAACACACAGAGTTTACTCAGAGAGCTCTGAAATGCACTTTCTGGAGCTTGAGAAATATAGCCAGAATCGGAATTCTCTTGCCGAAGACTCACTAGATAAATGGGCCAGAACTTTTCTTTTTTCAGATAGGTATTGTACGGAGGAAGGCTCCTTACCACAGGATCTTCAAAGGGAGGCTGAAATCATGACGGTCATTAATTTGATAAAACAAGCTAATAGCGATGAGGAGACTAAACACCTAATCGATCTTCGTCATAAATCCTTATCTGATTTTAACAGTAGCACTGCGGAAGCTAGAAGAGCGGGCAAACAAGAAGGTGAGCTGGAAGGACGGCTAAAGACTTTGTTGATGTTGTTCAGGAATGGCCTCTTGCCAAAGGATATGGCAATTGAGCAAATGCAGGCTCTACTGGGTCAGAATCATGATGAATTGGTTCAATCCTTTCTTGGTCAGCTTTGAGCCTCTTCATGATCTTTCTTTTACTACGATTTTACGGATTTCATACAATGCGTTGTGTAAGGTGGTATGGACTGTGCCAAACTCATCAATTAGCAGATGTTGGGCCAGTGAGGAATTGGAATTACTGTTACTCAGTCTCAGATCCCAAAAATCTGGCATGAGAACCGAAGTTGTGCCCAAGCTTAAGGGATTGGTGCTGATTTCTATTTCATTGACCCCATCAAAGAGGGCATAGTGGGTTTGGCCAGATTGATCCGTTCTTTGAACACGATACTCACTGCCGGGGAGGTGGTTGCAAAATGTTTGGTTCCCAAGGGTAGCAGCAGTTTCTGAAACCTGCCATCTGGCATCCAGAGCGGTAAGACAAAGTATGAATAGTAGGGCAATTTTGGTGAAAAACAGGGGAGTTCTCATCAATTTATTGCCTCTATTTTTTGCCTGTTTTCGCATATTTAAGGTTTTTCCTATCAAATCTGGTTAAATTTAGATTTGCTATGTTAATTTAAGTTGGAACGAGCTGCAATTGCGCCACTGGTCTAAAAACTTCGCCCACCATACCGGATATCCGACTGGAGTTATGCTAAAAACAGCGGCTTACAAAGTGCAGGGACCTCAGATTCGGATTTAAACCGTTTAAAAACAATTTTCACTACCCCTGAGTTCAAATAATTTGGCAAAGTTGTGACACGATACAGCAGTCCTAGTTGGACGAGCCTCAAATTCCACAGAAAAACTATCCTTTCCAATGTATGGACAATGGAAATATTCGTATATACATCCTCTGTAAGAATGATTTCCATATCTGAAACAGGTTCAATCTTTGATAAAAAATCAGAGTTCTTGACATGAAGTTTCTCGTTCAAGCATTCGAAATTTGGCCAAACTCCACTCAACATCAAGCCCATGTTTGGATTTAATCTAGACTCAGATTCATCCAACTAATAGTGATAGAAAAAATCCGTACGCCTTGAATCACAATTAGCGAGTTCTGCACACACTTTACATAAATCATCAGCTTTTGGCTCAAAGTAAATTTGGTTGTTCATTTGCGCCTTTCTACGATAATCAATACTTCGTCCTCAGTAGATTCTGAATATCCTTGCCTCCAAACAAGAAATTCAGAAATACAGTCAGGAAACTCAAGTGATGCACGGCAATTCCAGATGTCCACAACTTTTTGACAGAAAAGCTCAATTTCATCGGTACTGTAATGGGGATACCATTCAATAAACTGTTCCACAAAAACCCATGGAGTGGAAGCATCAAAATCACTCTTTGTTGTACTTAATACATAGTCGGGTATTACCCATCCATTGATATTTATCAATTTGGGAGTGATTAGTCGAAAGTAGTTGTCGATAAAAGGCACGGGTAGGGTTCCAATTTTTGATAAAAAAGTCTCTATCGCATTCATAAGACTAACCTCTATCTCCGCCACAAGTGCAGAGGAATTTCCCAGAGTTCCGCACTTCTAACTATACTTTTCCCTAAGTGGGATGTTCCATATTTGTCTGTTTTGAGTGTGTTTTCCTTCACATTTGGTCTCTCAGTGTTTCCATGAGGTTTACCCGAACCCCAATATTGCCTCCATGTCCCATCTCCATTATGGATAGTATACCCCCTCCTGTGTCAGGCTAGTTGTCGCGCATAACTTATACTATTGTAAGAACAGGTGTCAGGTTTGGTTCAGACACTATGTCGGCGTAAGATCCCGCCCGTTAGCACATGTCCAGATTGTAATTCCACAAAGCTGGCAAATACATTGCCGGGGTCCAGATTCAAACTGAGTGCTATGGCGTTGGCTGATTTCCTGAGACAATCCGAGATTTGCTCTGGGCTTCTGCCCGTAAAGGCACTGATTCTTAAAAGGGGTGGGTGAGAGTCTTTGGTTTGCAGGGGTAGGGCTGATTCCATATGCATGTAGTGCCCGGCTTCCAAAGGCCGAAAGATCACAAACACGGCTTTGAGGGGGGCCCTTAAGGTTTCCGATGCAATGGCGGCAAGCTCCTGAAGTAGTTCCTGGATTCTCTCTTGACCAATTCCCTGAGGCAAGGCTTGTAATTCGATCATTGGCATAGGCTACTCTGTTTCTGGTCTTTTGATACTGGGACTGTCCAATAGTCTATCAGCACTGCGCACATGTTCCAGTGAAATTTTTTCCAGTTCAATTTGTTTGTCTAAAGTCAGTTGCTTTTGCTTGTGATGGTATCCCAAAAGGTACCGTACCCCACCAACCCCTGCTGCGATGTAGGCTAATGGGATCACGGCCGCAGCAAAAGGCGATAGCAAAAAAGTCAGGGGTACCGAAAAAACAGCAATGATGGCTACAATTGCTACAATATTTGATCCGCTCATAAATTCATTTTAACACAAGTCTGATTTGTTCAAAGTGGTTAGATTATGTAATCCCCTGTTTGTGACAGATTCGGTCTCGACTCAAAATATATGGCTTCATCGTTGGGGATTTTTTGTCAGGTGGTGATACACTTAATTTCGCAACTTTGGATAGAAGAAGGGGTGAACGATGGCTGTTTACTGGATTTCATTTCGTATAGATGCTAAAACCATTAATGGGATTTCCGAGCTGGAGAGACATGATCGTCTTGTCAAAACCATTGCCATGTTTTCGCGCATGATTTGGGGAGACACAACGGCATTTTTGACCTTTGAATCCGGCACAGATATCGATTCCATTGCTGAGGAATGCCGTGCGGTTATCAGTCCAGAATATGATTTATTTTTGATTTCATACATGGATGGCTCTGAGGCCAGGATTTGCGGCAACTATCGCGATCCAGATATCCACGATCTGATGGGCAACTGGAGACAGATTTGATTCGCTAACAACAGGGGGACAGGATGCGTTACATTCGTTTTTTTCACGAAATCAGTAATCAGGATGTTCCGTTGGTTGGGGGAAAAAATGCCTCCATCGGAGAAATGTTTCAAAAGCTAGTGCCTAAAGGGGTCAAGGTACCAAATGGTTTTGCCATTACCAGTGAGGCTTACTGGGATCTATTGGATTCAGCGGGGATTCGTGAAGAAATCCAGAAACTACTTCATGATGTAGATGTCACTGACTTGGATGTTTTACAGGTGCGGGCCCGAAAGATTCGCGAGCTGATTTTTGAGACCCCAATTCCCAAAGATTTACGCGATGAAATTTTGGAGGCCTATAAAAAACTCTCCGAAGAATATGGGATGGAAGAAGCTGATGTGGCGGTTCGCTCATCGGCCACAGCCGAGGATTTGCCAGACGCATCCTTTGCTGGTCAGCAGGACACCTATCTTTCCATTCAAGGCGCACCCAAATTGATTCATCATATCAAACGCTGTTTTGCCTCTTTGTTTACGGATAGAGCAGTATCCTACCGACAGAGCCGGGGATTTGATCACTTTAAAGTAGCCCTATCGGTGGGAATTCAGAAAATGGTGCGCTCCGATAAAGCCTGTTCTGGTGTGATGTTCTCGATTGATACGGAAACCGGCTTTGATAAGGTGATTCTAATCACTTCATCCTGGGGCTTGGGGGAAAATGTCGTAGGGGGACATGTGATTCCCGATGAGTTTTATGTCTTTAAGCCAACCCTAAAAACAGGCTCTTTTCCTATATTAAAGCGGCAGCTTGGGCATAAACATATCAAGATGGTATATGCACCTCCAGGGGCTGAGGAAGCCACACGAAACATACCCTGCAATCAGCAGGAGATGGACACATTTTCTTTGGATGACCCAGAGGTTTTAGAATTGGCCCGTTATGCGGCAATTATTGAAGAACATTATTCTTTGGAAGCTGGAGCTTATCGTCCCATGGACATGGAGTGGGCCCAGGATGGGGTCAGTGGAGATATTTTTATTGTACAGGCCCGCCCAGAGACCGTGGTTAGTCAGGAGTTAAAGGGGGGTAAAAGAACCCGAATTGAAACCTACCGGCTAAAGGTTGCCCCAGAAGACAGAAAAATTCTCTTAAAAGGTAAAGCAGTAGGCGGAAAAATTGGTTCTGGGAAGGTGCATATTATTGAAGACATTATGCACATGAATCAGTTTCAGGAAGGTGAAATTCTGGTAACGGACAATACCGATCCTGACTGGGAACCGGCCATGAAAAAAGCCTCAGCCATTGTCACCAATAGAGGGGGTAGAACCTGCCATGCTGCGATTGTGGCCAGAGAAATCGGGGTTCCAGCCATTGTAGGCTCCATCAATGCGACCACCACTTTGGCTCACTCGCATGAGGTTACGGTTTCCTGTGCCGAAGGTGAAGATGGGTTTGTATATGACGAAGAACTACCCTTTGAAATTGAAACCGTAGATTTAAGCAATCTTCAGACACCTAAGACCAAGCTGATGCTAAATGTAGGCGATCCTGAAAAAGCCTTTGGATTTGCCCAACTGCCTAACATGGGTGTTGGTCTGGCCCGCATGGAATTTATCATTAACAATCATATCAAGGCTCACCCTCTGGCTTTAATGGATATGTACAATGGGAAAACGGATGTTCAGGATTTGGAAAAAATCAAACCACTGATTGCTGGCTACAGTTCGCCCCGCGATTTTTTTATTAAAAAATTGGCCGAGGGTGTGGGTACGATTGTGGCGGCTTTTCATCCCAACCCTGTCATTGTCAGAACCAGCGATTTTAAGTCCAATGAATACAGACGGATGGTGGGAGGGGCAGCCTACGAACCAGATGAGGAAAACCCCATGATTGGCTACAGGGGGGCATCGCGCTATTATTCAACCCAGTATCGCCCAGCTTTTGAATGGGAATGTCAGGCTCTTAGAATGGTGCATGATGAAATGGGTTTGACCAATATGAAAATCATGATTCCATTTTTACGCACCCCGGAAGAGGGCAAAAAAGTTTTGGAAATCATGCGCCACAATGGTTTGATTCAGGGTAAAAATGGCCTTGAGATCTACATCATGTGTGAATTGCCATCCAATGTGCTGTTGGCTGATGACTTTCTCAAACTCTTTGATGGCTTTTCCATTGGCTCCAATGACTTGACCCAGCTTACCTTGGGAGTAGATCGGGATGGGCAATTGGTGACACATATCTTTGATGAACGCAATCCGGCAGTTAAGAAAATGCTAAAGATGGCTATTGAGGCTTGCCACAAGCACAAAAAATATGTTGGCATCTGTGGTCAGGCACCTTCGGATTATCCCGAGATGGCAGAATATTTAGTAAAACTGGGGATTACCTCAATTTCCTTAAATCCTGATAGCATTTTATCTACTTGGCAACATGTGCTTAAGGTGGAATCATCGCTAAAGTAACAAAGTGGTTCCTCTTTGCGTAGTCTTTTTGTCAATGAGGTTTTTATGTTTAGATTTTTGATGTTTTTTGTGGTGTCCTCCCTGAGTTTTGCCTCAGATTATGCAGATTTACAAGCGCTTATGGGTCAGAGTTTTTTGAATGGAAATGACCCATATAGTAGCGAATATGTAGGCCGCAGACCGTGGACTCGTAGACTTGAGTTAGTCGAAAACAGAAATGGACTTTATTTAGTGGATAATTTTCGCCATGGAATCCAGATGGATTCTGAGGGTGAAAAAGGTCAGGCAAATTGGAGTTCAGCCCTGATTGATGTCAGTCGCGTACAACGGGTTGTTTTTATGTTGACCAAGTTTGATGTGATTAATTTTGGCCCAATTTTATACCGGGCTGGTCACGCCCAGATGCTGTTTGAATTTGCTGATGGTGGGGTTATGACTCCCTCTGGTCCGGTTAAAGGCATTGTATTTTCTTTTGAAGTACATCTCAAAGAAGGGGAGAAATACAGCGCTATCTGGGGCGGGCTGATTAAGGGTCAGTATGAAACCACAATTGTGGTTGGGACACGAAGAGATCTGTTTGAGGCAGCCAAAAGAGATATGGGGGCCTTTTTAGTGGATTTGGATCTGGACCAGGCGCAGAAACAGTCTTTGTTAGTAACCTCGTTAAAACATGCCTTGGACAAAAATCGCCACCAGACCGTTCGATACCATACAATTAAGAATTCCTGTATCACGGCCCAGTTTGACATTATGCAAGAGGCACTCGGTACAACGGCTCATGAATGGGTCCCAAGAAAAGTACTGAAGGAGCTTAAAAGTACGGGTTTAGTGACTGAGGTGGTCGAATTAAAAACGGGACAGGAAATTTTTGATTTCGCCCAAAATCATTTTGCGGATGATGCTGTCTACCATGGTGGTCAGGCTCAGAAACAAAGGCAGTTGTTTCTAGAGCTATATCAGGATTAGTTTTCAGGCTGTATCGGAAGCAGGATGGTAAAAGTAGTTCCATTGCCAGTCGTGGATTCCACATCAATAGAGCCCATCAGAGCTTTAATTTCAGCCATGACAGCATCCATGCCAATACCTCGTCCCGAAAGGTCTGTAGTTACTTCACGGGTGGAAAAGCCAGGCAGAAAAATTAACATTTGTTGATCGGCTACCGACATCGATTCTACCTGTTCTTTGGTCTTTAAGCCTTTTTTCAGGACGGACTGAACTACTTTTTCGGGACAAATTCCGGCACCATCATCAGAAATCTTAAGCATAATCCCGTTTTCGTTGCCCATAACCTCAATTTTAATGGTCCCATAGGGGTCTTTACCGATGGAGTCTCGCAATTCGGGGTCTTCAATTCCATGATCCACTGCGTTTCGGAATAAATGTACCAAGGATCGAACCAAGGGCTTAAAGCGATCAGGGTCAACATATACCGGTTCTCCTTCAATAGAGACAGGATGAACAAGTTTGCCGCAGCGATCGGCTAGACTGTCGACCAAAGCCGGATACTGGGAAAGCATGGCCTGAAGCGGTTTATGGACACAGGCTAAAAGTTCATCATGCAATCTGGAGTCAGAGTCTTTCACTTTGGCTAAAATTCTTTGCAGTAGAGCCTCACTAATCTGAATTCGCTTCTGTTCCCAATCCACAGCATCTTTTAGACTATCCTTTAATACAACTTTTAGGCTATCCATTTTTTGCAGGACATTATCAAAACTATCTTGCAGTTGTTTTAGGGGGATTGGATCGCTTGGTGGGGAAGTTCTTGTGTCTTGCATTAACGACTCCAGCTCATGCAAAGACTCTGTCAAATGCACAAAATCAAAGGCCGCGGCATGGCCCTTAATGGTGTGCACCTTGCGAAACAATTCTACAATGTCCTCACGAGATGGTTTTTTAAGCCATGACTGCATATTGTCACTCATGACATCAAACTCTTCCAAAAATGCGCTGAATTCCTCTTTGGACTCCAGCACTTTTAAGATCATTCTGGCAAAAGCCTGCTCTTCCTTGACTCGTTTTTCAAGCCGTACCCTGTCGGTAATATTGGTGAGTATGGTCATCAAAAGGCGGGTTTCTCCAACTTTTAAAAGGCGGTACTCCATCGAACAAATTTTATCCCCAACTTTTAGCTGATTAGGGGCGAGTTCCTTAATAACATCAAAGTCGATTTTGTCTTCAAATGCATTAATAAGCCAGGATCGGCATCCTTCGCGCTCAGTTTCATTATCAAAAAAGAAATGGTCAATTCTGGCTCCACTACGAAAGTCCGGGCCAAACAGATTCTGACATTCACGGGAAAATTCGGGCTGGATCACAAAATTTCTGTCAAAAGACAAAAATCCCTGACCAGCATTGTCTAAAAGATTCTGAATTGATGCGGTTTTTTCCTGAACCATGTCCTCTAATCTGTGAATAAAATCCTCAAGTTTTCCTTGAGAAGATAAAACAGCCTCTGACATTTTGTTAAAGGAATGAGCCAGCTCGCCTATTTCATCCTGTCTGGCCACAGTAAAAACCTGATTGAAATCACCAGATGCCATTTTGTCTGCCCCAGAGCGCAAAGCCATCAAGGGTTGAATGACAATTCTGTAAATCATGGCCGACAGTCCACCAAAACTTAAAATCAAGACCAATAGGGCAACTTTGATGGATGTCTCTACGCTCTTCCAGATCGGCCCAGTCACTTCCTCTACAGGAATTTTGGCTCGAAGACTACCGTAACTGCCATCCGGTAAAAGCACCAAGTTTTCGGCTACAAAATGTTTGCCTTCATCGTGAAATGTAAGTGCCGATGTGTTGTCACTTCGCAAAAATTCCGCCGTTGGGTTTTGAAATTGGTAGCGACGCAGTTCTTTATCCAATGATTTTTTGATTTCAACAAATAAACCAGGATGTGTATTGGCCAAGAGCCATCCCACCAGCTCGCCTTCAATATGCAGGGGCATAACAAACTGAAAGGTTTTGTTTATTTCTTGAAACTTGGCAGTGATTTTCAGATCGCTGCTTTTTGGAAACAAGAGACTGGTTCTAGCGTCAGATGCCACCGAGGAAACAATCAATTGCCCTGAGTCATCGACTACCACCAATTCAGGAAAGGCTGGTTCACCTTCGGCTTCCAGTGGCCGCAAGCTGTATTCAGAAAGGGTAGTCTGACTTTCTTCAAGACTGTTTAACATCAAACCAAAACGAATTTTGTCCCCAACTTCTCTCATACCTTCCAGCAATGAAACCAGACGGTTGAGTTTTTGTTGAGCCAGATTGTTTTGTTTTTCTAGAATCAACTCAATTCTTGCTTGTGAGGAGGATAAGGCATCAGCCTTGAGGCGACTGACAAAATATCCTCCTAGCGACAAACACAGAGCTAGCATGCCCACAAAGGTGAGCGTCAACAATTTCGCGCGAATACTCATCAGAACTGAATCTGGTAACTAACCTGCACCCTGCGCCCTCTGGGTGGGGTCATCATTTTAGGCATATTTACGGAGTAGTTTAGGGTTCGGTAATCTTCATCAAGGATATTTAAGATATCCATACGAATGCGATGAGATTCCCCATGTTTGTAAACAATACCTAAATCATGCACAAATACTTCTGGCTGATTTGGGAGTCTGGAATTTGGAGATTCCGTTCTTTCTCCGATCCATTGAGAGTTAGAATACAAGGAGAGGTTGTCTTTCCATTTATAATCCAATCCAAAGGCTCCCTTAAATTCCAGTTGCCCACCAGCACCATTGGGGGCTGTTGGATCCTTATAGTCCATAAAGGTCAGGTTGGTATACCAGCCCAATTTATCATTGATTCTCTGATCCCACTCCAGCTCCCAGCCTTTTGCCTTGATAATTCCAGCCACATTTGCATAATTAGTAGCCAGTGTGAACAGCAGATCTTTCATTTCCATATCGTAGTAGGTAACGGATGCATTTTTGCGTCCATTGTCAAAGGACTTCACCCAATTATATTCCCAGGATGTAACCTTTTCTTCCTGCAGATTGGTGGTTCCGCGAAAGGCTACGGTGGGTATGTTTACGAATAGCTCAAAGGGACTGGGGTAGCGGAATGCTTTGCCCCAAATCAATTTAAAATACTCGTCTTTGCCCAATTCAAAGGTTAAGGCATACTTGGGAGTGTAGCCGGAGCCCAAAAGTTCATGTTTGTTCAGGCGATTGGCCGCCAAAAAGCTGATTTTGTCTGAAACCTGGTAAATAGATTGCAGATAAATACCATCAACAGTGATTGCCCCAGGGGTCACATTATAAAACTCATTAGAAGGAATTGGTCGTCCGGTGAATGCTAAAGAGGCTGCATTTACAAAGGGACTAAATGTTTTCTGAACAAAATCAATCTCTTCGTAATTGTAGCCAAAGGTTAAATTCCAGTTATCATTAACCTGATGTGAGCCTTGTAGTTCAAACTCAATGGCACTGGATTCAGAATCAATATTAAAGAGATTTAAGTCAAATTCGCGCACCTCTTCAATGGAGTGAATATACTTTCCAGACAATTTAAACGATGTTTTGTCCGACACCTGTCTTTTGTACTCCATTCCGATCCAGTCTTGTTCCTGATTGTTGTGAGAACGGATATTATTTGGATCCTCATTAAAGGATGGAGGAATAGGTAATGCCGGTGGTCTGAACAAAGGATGTGCAGGACCAATCAAGCGAGCGGTTTCAAAAATTCCACCCCAAAAGGGGACATTTACAGTCTCTTTGTAGGAAAGATTGCGTTTGATCTTGCTGGTCCCATAACTGAATTTTAAATCCTTAAATTCAGAAACCCCCATAATGGAATGATTGTCATAGTCCATTCTAAAGTCTGAGGCATTACCAGGAAATCCGCGGTAAAGCTGAGCACCCGTTAGCAGGTTGTTGTAACCGTTAGGCACATTACTGTGATACCTGTAGTCCCCTGGTTTGGCTCGATCTGTGCCGTCTTCTCCAAAAACACGAAAGGAGAAAAAATGTTGATTGGAATCGTTTTTTTCAAAATAATTGACATTAGTTCCAAATACGCCTGCGCTACCTAAGGTGAAATTGGCCGAATTTTTGTCATACCCTTTTCCATCAAATGTCTCAATATTGATGATTCCAGCATAGGCACTAGAACCATACAAAACAGACCCAGCTCCGCGAATCAACTCAAGGCGCTTCACACTTTCCTTGGGAATAGTATCGAGATTAAAGTTTGGCCCGATAGGGTCGGTTATTTTAATGCCGTTCACTAGAAACAAGATTTTAAGATTGTAAATACTGCCTTGGATTCCACGGATATTGATGTACTGGCGGCCAAAATAACCGTTTTCAACTTGGACACCGGGAGCTGTTTTTAAGAGATCATAAAGAGTGTCAAATTTCTCGATGTCTTTTTGGGTGTAAACCTTGACAATGGAGGGTGCAGATAAGGGTGATTCCAGTCTTTTAGTGGCTCCGGTGGTGGCATTGGAATTTAAATTGGTTGAAATGCCAGACAACAAGCTCTGAAAATCCATAAAGTCCTCAGACCAAAGGGGTGCTGAACAAGAGGCTAGGGCAAGGGCCAGGGTGATTGCAAATTTTTTACAGTACATGCTTAATTCCTCACCAAGGTAACCATTTTCAACAAGTTGGCAGGATATTTTAATCCCAGTAATTTCAGGGTCTCCATATTCATGAAAATTTTGGGTTGTACACCCTCTCTAGTCAAGCCAGCAAGCACACCGGACTCCACCAACTGGCGGTTGTCGGTGAAAGATAAAATGGAGCGTTCCTGAGGTAAGTCAATCTGGGAAAACACATACAAAACATTACAGTCGGCGGGAATTTCATTACTTTCCAGGAGTCGAACCTCTACTGGAAGTACTTTTGGTCCAACTTTAAGCTGTTTCAGGTTCACAAGCGCGTTTCTCAGCTCGGTTCGTTTATTTCCATCGCCGCCATGGATACCAATTACAACTTTGTCAAGATTAAGACCACTGGAGGCAATCAGGGAGCCGATCAATTTCGCCTGATCTGCCAAAGGCAGGTCTGCATGTGATAGCGTTAGGCTTAAGGCCAGTACGCAAATTTTCAACCAATTCATAATTTTTCCTTGTTCACTCTTTGGTGTCAGCATGTTAGGGGTACGCCGATCAGCAGTCAATAGGCAAATCGGACTATTTTTGTTTTGTTGAAAATTTTTGTTGTCTAAACAATACTAGATTTTGCTTCGCCAGATACAGAGCTAAATGATGGTTAATACACCTGTTAGGCTCTGGATAGTTTTTAGCTAGTTCTGACTAGAAGTTTTTCATTGGAACTAATGGCCTTTACAATTTATAAAATATCCTTAGAATTGTTTTTCTGGGCAAATTAAAGGAGTTTCGTATGATTCACAAGACCATAGTTGGTCTGACGATAGTGGCTGTTACAGTTCAGGGACTAGTGTTTTCTCTGGATACCGAAGCACTTCGTGAGGCAATGCACAATCAGTCCAATGTTATTTTGGAGGCTGGCACCAAAGCGGCTATTGCGGATCAGCTTTATGACTCCAAATCGGTCCTTCAAAATGTGAGAGGGCAGTCAGAATCAAGGGCTCGGTTGTTTGGTGTTGTTTCTACTGTAGAAAACTCCGATCACCTCAAAGCCGCCATGCAAATAGCAGATCAGTTTGCCTCGGGCAGTGTGGGCGATCAGTATACCGCCAATTTGTTGCGGGAGCAGTTAAAGCGCCGAGCCTTGTACCTTGGACTGGTGGGGCATGGTGTGGATCGCAACTCGGTTAAGCAGGTAGTGGATTCCATACGACCAGTTGAGTTGACAGAATTTTTGCGCCCAGAAGATTTTATGACTGTGGATGTGAAGTCCGTTCAGGCAGTTATCTACGCTCAGAGCAAAAAATGGGACGACCGTAAAAAACATCTGGAAGCTATTTTTTCGCGCCATGAATGTGATGTTTTATCCAGTTTTCATTGGGATGAAAAGGAAGAGGCGCATAATTATTTGGTTCAGTGCAAAGACTATGTGATTGAGCCTGTGGTTGCCCATTACGGTGGAGAAGTTGCACCCGAACTCGAAGTGGATGTGGAGTTAAAGACCGGTGGCTGGTTTACTGGCAAGGAACTGGTGGTTTCCATTGTTGGTACTGGTGGCAATCAGGAAAAACAAAGTCTGTCATACCTTCAAGCCATGATTGAAAATAATCCTCTTCAGTATATTCAGGACAACAATCTGGCAAGTCTGGTTGAAATTGGGCCAATTAAAGAAATTGCTGGAGAACGGACATTGGTACTAAAAAACGCCAGAGCTAAGTTTTGGTTCAAGGCCGCCGGTGCCAAGAGGTCACAGGCCATCTACTTTTCGGAAAAGAAATATGGGGATTTGGTTCTAAAGGGGAGAAACTGATATGAAGCGTATTATGGCATTTGCTGTCACAGCGACTCTTAGTGTTGCCCCCGGATTTTCGTCTGAGGTAGATGGGATTGTGGAGCTGGAACAAAAGCTGATAGCTCAAGAGAAAAGGCTTTTGGAGGCCGAGTTAAAACAGGATAAAGCTATTGTCGAGAACTGGAAATTTCGCGGCATTCTTGGTTGGCTGAACGGTCTTTTTGCCTCGACTGAGAAAAAGGCTTTGGAGGCTCTTTTAATGGAGACAGAGCAATCCATCAAAAGGGAATTTGCCGGAATGAAAGCCTCAGAGGGTTCTTTACAGCAGGAAGTGTTTAATGTAGGTCTGTCCTTTGAAAACAAGGGAGAGTTTGCCAAAGCCATTGAATTTTATAAAAAGGTAGTTCAGAAAGATGACAAGGTTCTGCTTCGGATCGCCACCTGCTACCAGAAGTTAAAGGATTTTAGTGAGGCCATTGTCTGGTATTTGAAGATGCAAAAGACAGATGCCAATTTTTTGTATGTGGTGGAATGTTACTGGGAGGCTACCCAGAATAAGGACGCAATCACCTGGTTGTTCCGTATTTTGGAACCTTACAATAAAAATGCGGCTGAGCTTAAGGCTCTTGAGTTGATGGATCGTTATGAATATGCCAGCCGTGACAGTGATTTTCCGGGTTTTTCTACCCGTCTTTCGGATGTTTACCTAAATAAGGCTTTAGCCTATTTTACCGAAAGTTCCGAGGTTGCGGCTCTTGATTACAGAAGGGCGGTCAATCTGCGAGCTTCTGGTCAAGATGCCCAAAGTATCTCCATGCAGATTGTGCAGTGGTATTTAAATAAGGTAGATGAGGCTCGTAACACGCTTGAGGAAAAACGCGGCGAGGCTTTTGAGCATTTCGAATATTTGCTTAGGCAGGCAGAGCAAAAAATCAGCCGTGAGAAGGACAGATTGCGAGATGCAGAAATGCAGGCCATGAGGGACTATGAGTATGCCCTTGATCGTTCTCGACGAGAGTTAAGTGAGGCCCGTTTACATCTAGATGATGTTCAGAAAAATCAGGCAACTACTCCAGAACAGCTCACTTATGCCCAAAAACGCCTCAGAAATGCGGAATATCGTTTACAGGATTTGATGAACAATCGCATCCGATTTATCGAGGAAGAAATTAGCCCTTACATGGAAAAGCTTGAGAGAGCACAGCGGGAGTACAATCAATTGATCCAGAATCGAGCCCAAATCATCGAGGATTATATTGCCCCTTACAAGCGAGCATTAAAGGCTTCCGAAGATGATGAGAAGGTCATTCGACGATTGCATCAGATGATTTTTTGAGGTAGTTACAGCTAGTTATGGGCGGAAGTAAATCATTTGGCTTAGGTAAGGTCGCAGCTGAGGCAGAAGTTGATTTTCTTTCTGAGGTGTTTTACGAGTCACAAGAGTATCAGTATTTGACAAGGTCTGATGACTTTTTGTTTGTGGCCGGTCGCAGGGGTACAGGAAAGTCGGCTTTGTTTATTAAAGCCGCACAATTTTTTGAAAAGCAAGTCAAGCAAGCAATTGTAGTTCAGATAATTCCTGAGGATCTCCAATCCCAGAAGTATCGTTCGATTCTTGGGAAGTATGTGAATGTTGTCACTCAAGATAACTATAGCATTTGTGCCACTGTCTCAAAAATCTGTTGGAAAGTGACAATTTTAGTTCAATTTTTGAGGTTGATGAAGGCGGATAGGCGGTTCTCCTCCCCTCGATACGAGGATAGTGTTACTCGAGTGGCAGGCGATTTTCAGGAATATTTGAAACTTGAAGCTGTAGAACTGTTTCTTAAACTTATTGAAGATGCGTATGCCAGCAACTCATCGGACATTCTTAGTGCCCCTCATTATCTGGCAGGTAAATTTAATGTCAGTAAACTAGTTTCGGCTGTCAGCAAAGCTTTTCAATTCGCCGCATTGAAAGGCTATTTATTTGTCGATGGACTGGATGAGGGCTGGGAGCCAGATCGGGTTGCAACCACTATGTCTTCTGGATTGGGCGGTTGTGCTGTTGAACTAAAATCCAAGGGTTCAAACATCCATTGTGTTTTGTTTATCAGGGACAATATGTACAGAGCCATGAGAGAGTTTGATGGCGACTTTACGAAAAATGTGGTGCCATCGGCTCTGAGGTTAAATTGGGATGAGGATTCCTTGTATCGCTTTATCTGTATACGGATTGCAAAACAGCGTTCCTTGAATTTTGAAAACAACAATAAAATCTGGTCCAGATTAGTTCGCGACCCTAACTTAAGAGATCGTGATGGATTCAGGTTGTGTCTTAAGTACACATTGTTTAGGCCTAGAGATTTGCTTGTTCTAATAAATGGTGCTTTGATAGTTGCGAATAAGGCTGGTAGAGAAGATTTAATTTTGCAAGACATCGAATCATCTGCAAGGGAAATTGCTAACTCCAGGCTTACCGACCTTATAACCGAATATCATAAGGTATTTATAGGGTTACGAGGCTATACTGAGATGTTTAGAAAATGCACTGTTCCAATGACTTACCAGGATGCATTGGAGGTTATCAGGCAGGGGGTTAGCATCTCTGATTTTAGTACCCGGGAAGCCAGCGACTTCGCATTAATGGAGTCGCCAGAACAGGGTTTTCAGTGTTTGTATAGCGTTGGATTTTTGGGATATGTAAATGGTGCATCCCAAGTGGTGTTTTGTCACGATGGCTCTGATTCAAATAAAGAGGTGTTTAAGCAGGACACTAAAGTTTACATCCATCCGTGCTATCACAGTGCATTGGATGTATCAATGGTTGAACACGAAGATGGAAGTCTTTTGAATTCGATCTACGATGACTATAGTGTTCAGAAGGATGATTTTCCCAACATTACTCGCAAGAAACAGATTGGTGAGTTGGTGAATGAGTTCCCCGAGATTGCAATTGGGCGCGATGGTAGTAGAGACTTTGAAGACTGGGGCATGAGAACAATAAAGGTTTTGTTCGCGGGAACTATGAGCAATCCAAGTTGGAGAGAAAATCACGACTTGGTGACTCAACGGGATATTGTGGTCACAAACACTGAGCGATCAACATTTTTTAAGAGAATTAAGGATGACTACGGGTGTAGACAGGTCGTCTTTGAGATAAAAAATTATAACAAGTTGAAACGGGAAGATTTTAGGCAGTGTTTGGAATACGCGACTGGACTGTATGGTAGATTGACAATTTTAGTCTGTCGTACCCCGAATCTTGCTCCGAGTGATCAGGAAAGGACTTGGATTAAAGAGACATATGATGGGCATAAAGTTGAACCTCCCCATTTTTACACACAGTGTTTTAACATTGTAGTGAATTAAAGGAGTTGTTATGGCTAAAGGGGTAAAAAACCGAAAAGTCTATTCGGAAGAGTTTAAGAATGAAGCGGTAAAAAAAGCAACGGAGCCAGGTGCGGTGGTAGTGAGGGTGGCCAGGGAGCTTGGGATCAGCGGGGCTGTTTTGAATCAATGGATCCTGAAATCTCGTGCTTTGGAGGGTGGGGGCGACATGAACGCTGAGTTAGACCGGCTAAAAAGGGAATTGAAAGCCATGACCAAGAAGGCCGAGTTAGCTGAAATGGAGCGGGATATTTTAAAAAAGGCCACAGCCTTCTTCGCAAAAGAAAGCCGATGAGGTTTGAATTTATTTTTGTCCATCGGAAGATATGGCCTATCACAGTTACTTGCCGAGTAATGCAAGTTTCCAGGGATGGATACAATAGTTGGGTTCGGTCCAAACCCAAGCGCGAAGAAGGCAATGAGCAAGAGAGAAGAATCATTGAAGCTGCCACTAAGGTATGGGAAGAATCCCAGCGTGCCTACGGGGAGCCTAGAATCCGAATTTCTTTGGAACGGAATGGCTTAGTGCTCAGCAAATCACGATTGGGCAGACTGCTTAAACAGGCTGAAATTGTAGGCACTGCCGGCCTTAGAAAGAAGAACGGCACAACCCGGGCCAGAAAGAAGGATGCAAGGCCCAAAGATCTAGTGAATCGCAATTTTAATCCTGAGAGTATAAACCGCGTATGGGCCTCAGATATTAAGCAGATAAGAACCCGTGAGGGCTGGCTATATCTGGCTATTGTGATGGATTTATACAACCGTGAAATCATTGGCTGGAGCATGCACTCGGATATGAGTCAGATTATTATAGCCAAGGCTCTAAAAATTGCTCTGAGGCACCGCCGTATTGACTGGGCTGGATTTGGCTTGATATTTCATTCAGACCGAGGTAGCCAATACACGGCAGAAGCAACTCGACGGCAGTTATTGAGAGCAGGCATTCGGGCCAGTGTGGGCAAGGTAGCCTGTTGCTTTGACAATGCTGTATCTGAGAGCTTTTTCCATTCTCTGGAAGTGGAATGCATTCAGAAACAGGTTTATGCCACACGAGAACAGGCTAAATCTGAGATATTTTCCTGGATGGAGGGCTTTTATAATCGAAGTAGAATGCATTCCTCATTGGGATATTTAAGCCCTCGGCAGTTTTTGGCAAAAAATGGTCAGTTGCAGGTGCTGCAAATCGCGGCTTAGATTAGTATGGTAGGTGTGTGTAAATTTGAGGAAGATCAA
>DITF01000160.1 GCA_002422125.1 bacterium UBP17_UBA6191 | reverse complement strand
ATCTGGTCAAAAGCTATTTGGAAAAGCTTCCCTAACTCTTCGCTAATTCTCACCTAATGCCCCACCCAGTCTTAAAATCCACTAACCCTAGTTTTATGGTTTCCCCCCCGCTTTTTTGCGTAATCTCTATTACGCTGGAAAACCATCACAAGCCTTGGGCCTACACAAACTCAGCCGGTATGGGCTCGTGGAACTTAACAATTTCCCAAAGCCTTGCCTTTAGCGGCTTCCTGCCTTAAGCCAAGGCCCGCGCATCCCTGCGCTTTTGGCTGGAGCGGTTCTAAGTAGGTGGTGCATAGAGCAAATACCCTGACCTGTCGCTACATAAAGGCAAACTGTTAAGAACCGTTCTGCACAGTCAGGCGAGGGTTCCCCGCCCCGGTCTTTTCTGCTTGGGAATTGTGGCCACTTAGCTTCCATTTTCTTTTACCTAGCCGCAAACACTTTTGGAGTTACCCCGGGGGCGGGGCAGTTAACCATAATGTCGGGAGATTATGTTATCTGCCAAAGCCTGACGGAGTTTGCCTTGGGCTAGTAAAAATGAGCTTTTTGCCATACCAGTCAAACAAATTCTGGTGGTATCCTGAATCTATGCCCAATGAGTTAAAAGAGTCCGCGCCCACTCAAAACCAGATTTTTTCTCAAAACTCGCATCTGGGTTCTGAAACCAAAATTTATGCAAAAAGGCTAAGGGCTAAAACCATAAAATCCCGCAACTGGAGCCTGATTTCAGGGCTAATTCACTCAAAAACCGCACCACCACTTGGTGATAACTGGTACTCCTATGTGAATGGGGACCCAATCAATAACAGCGATCCGAGTGGGTACTCCCCAGGTCAAGCTAGAGGTGTCCCAAACCCCACTAGCCCCGGCTCATTTAATGATTACCCAGGTTGGAATTCAAAGAGTAAGCCTAGTACGGTTCAGGTTTGCTATCGTATTACGAGCGGTACACCACATAAATATATTCGAATTCCAGGACAGGCTGGATATGGTTTTGAGCCAGGTACAAATATGTCCAAAATTGAGTTTCTGGCCGGTAGAGAAACTAGTGGGATTGTACTAAATGAGCTCAGCACTCCAAGGGTTATTTGCTCCGATGTCAAAATACCAAAATGCTGCAATTCTAGTAATTTCATTTCGAAGGTTAACCAACTAGCGAATCAATCTCGCTCCAGCCCGCCAAAGTATTGCGGCTTAGATTATAACTGTATCACTTGGGCCAACGAAATTATAGCCAAAGCAAAGAGCGATGCTTGTGGAAAGTAAGTTTGATGCCGGCCTACTACTAATTTTGTCAACATCATTGCTGTTATTAACGGTCGTACCGGTTACCCCAAAATATGAGATCAGTGTGCTGTTGCTCCAAAGTACTGTAGTATCGACTATGATTGTATTGTTTGGGCCAAAAAGCTTAAAGAAGCTTGTGAAAAGCAAGCTTTATGCGTGCCTGTTACTTATTTTGATGGCATCAGTTCTACTATTGGCGGGTATGCCATTTAATAAAAAATCTAAGTTCAGTCCAGAGGATGTTTTCATACTGTACGAAGATAATAGCGTGATTGCCAGCTTTTGGTCCCGTTTTCGTGAGAACCCTTACTATCGTGAGCCTCTAACTATTGATTTTGCTCTACAGCTTGTTGAGTTTTACACTGGATTTGCCGTCAAGAAGTATTGGTCTAAGAATGATAGAATTTATATTCAAATTACCCCTCGCCATGACGAGGTAGTTAGCTCAACCAAAGAAATGTTCTCATGCCCTTACTTCTCAATTGAGCTATATGGTGATCATTTGACAATAAACACCACTGAATACTCGGATTATCGAAATGAGGAAACCGATTCCACTGGAATTCCATATTCTTCAATCTTGGACTACTACTGGGTAAATGATTCTAAAGGATGCAGATTTATTTTAAAAGTTAAAGACCACAAGCCTTCTTCTATAGGGCTAAGAGTGGAGTGTAGTAATCAAGACGACTTTCTCAAATTTATTTCTGCACTGACACTTTCGTATTTGAATAACATGTTGGAATCTACCAATACTCAGTATGTAAATGAACCTACTCTTAACCATGGCCTATGAAAGACGGTAACAACTGGTACTCCTATGTGAATGGGGATCCAATCAATAACAGCGATCCGAGTGGGTATGCCCCCGCAAGAATTGAGCCACGCAGAGAAGCCAGACCTCCAACTTCTACCATAATGGGTTGCCTGCTGGACAAACTTAAGAAAATGCTGCCTTTTATGGAGCCAACCTACAATCGATTTACTTGTTTGGCAAGGTGCAACTACAGGCCCAACCAGGAGCAAGCTGTCCCGCTCGCCTGGAGGCGACAGGTACTGGAAGGAATGAAAGAGAAGCAGGAATTGCCGCTATGGAGAATGCCAAAGCCAAACTCTCAGGTCATCGTGGTTGCTATCACAGACATTGTCACTCGGTACGGTGTTGGAGAAGCTAAAATGTGTAAAGGTTATACTTTGATATATTCCAAGTTTGATGAAATATATCTACACCTCAACAACTATGATGTTGATTTTGAATTCTGTATTCAGTTGTTCCGAAATCTTAGGCAGGACGACCGATACCGCATTAAACTTCTAGCTCTTGATTCCTATCGACTTTTTCCTCCCCCATCATGGGATGACGAAGGAAAGGAGATTCCATCGGATCCAGCAGATGAAATGCTTTGGACGGACAGGTCCACCTGGCTAAACCGGCAAGACATTTCTGCAACTACGGTTTCTTTGGCCAAGAAACAGGCGTTGGATATTTTGTCAGATTACTTTCTCGCACCCTTTGGTGAAGAGCCAATCGAGTTCCTGCGTGAATACTGGTCGCTCTAGAGTGACATTTGCTCTTGCCGCCAATCCTTGTGATAATTGTGGGGGAGGGAACACTTGAATTACACTCCCGCAGGCCGCCTGTCCCAGATTGTTTATCCAAACGGCATGATAAAGGATTCAGACTACGACTTGGCCGGTCGTCTTTCTTCCATTCGCTACTCCCTGTCCTCACAAACCCTTCAAACCCAGGCATTTACTTATGATAAGGATTCGCGCCGGATTGCAGAAACCACAGAGGCTGGCACCACCACCTATATGTTACTCCCCGAATTGACATCATAAGAATTCCCAAATTAAATTTCCTTGAATTCGGTGAAGAAATGGCCGGATTGCCGAATTGAGGTCGTAAAATTTTGTACTGTTTTTCGATGGTGAGGGTGATTATAGTTTGGGCAGGATTACTCAATTCATACGACCACAGTTTGGGGGGTAACAGCTAAGAGCCAAATCCAAAATCCAAATTCAGGCCGGGAACAAAAGCCAAAAAAAGTGGAAAAATGATATGATCCTAAATATGCTTCAGATCAAAAACCCAAGCTTTAGCCTGATGACAGACATAGTCTTTAAGATTGTGTTTAGCAATCCCCATGCTCCTGAGATTCCAATTGCTTTCTTAAATGCTGTTCTGGCTCACAGAAAAGACAAGATCACTAAGATTCAGATTCTGAATCCGTTTAGTAAAATGGAGCTTCTCACAGATAAGCTGTCTGTTTTGGATTTGAAAGTTACTGATCAGGCTGGTCATATCTTTAATATTGAGGTTCAGCTTAAAGGTCATGGCTTTTTACGCCAGCGATTTTTGTATTACCATTACCGACTATTTTCTGAGCAGTTGGGCTCAGGGGCAGATTATTCCAAGCTTAAGCCAACCATCAGCATCTATCTATTAGGCCACAACCATTTGGAGGATCCGGGTTTTCATAACATCTACACCATGTTAAACACCAAAACCCATAGTGCCTATTCAGACAGTTCTGAAATACATTTTTTAGAGTTCGAGAAATACGGCCAGAATCTGGATTCCATTGCCGAAACATCCCTGGACAAATGGGCCAGAACTTTTCTTTTTTCAGACAGGTATTGTATGGATGAGAGTTCTTTACCTCAGGATCTTCAAAAGGAGGCTGAAA
>DITF01000030.1 GCA_002422125.1 bacterium UBP17_UBA6191 | reverse complement strand
GGTTTCCACCCATCCAGAAACACAAGCCTTGCCAGCATACGATCCTCGGGCTTTAAGATGGAAAAGGCAAACTCCACCACCCCATCCAAAGCCACAACTTCCTGACTATTTAAAAATTCTTGCTTATCCTGAGCTTCTAATAGTCTTTGAAACACTTCTGAGGCATTGACCCCTAAACCCGACTCATTTATGGGGGCCTGACCGTTTTTTCGCCACCAATCATGGCAGGTTCTTACAGCGACTGTGCGACAAAATCCCAGCAGTTTTCCCTGTTCCTTATAGTTTGGCAACGATTGCCAGATGCGAATCCAGGTTTCCTGCTGAATGTCTTCCCAGGCTGACTTAGGAGCATGGCGACCAATCACTCCCAATACAGCCGAAGAAGAATAATCCATCAGTCTTCTAAAAGCCTGTTTGTCATTGGACAAACAGGCACTGACAAGTTCGGTTTCCAGAGTCATGTTCCTTCCCAGAAGTCATCGACTATAAACTGACCCCAGATAAGTTGTACTACTCCTGATCAGCCTTTTTCCCAGCCCGCTTCTCGGCCCACTTGGCTTTTTTGCCTTCTTTACCTTCCTGCCAGCCTTTACGCTTTTCTGCCATTTTGGCCTGCATTTCTTTGCGTCTTTCTCCCATCTTGGCTTTACGATTTTCGGCCATTTCCAGAGCTTTTTCTCTTTGCTCAGGAGTCAACAAGGCATCGATATCATTTCTGGTTTTAATCATCAGAACCATCAGCTCTTCATGATGTTTAGCCGACTGTTGCACCGCAGTTCGAACTTGGGATTCTGTGGTATTGCGGTCCCACAACAGTTCATGTACGGCCTGTCTGGAACTATGAGCGGCCTCTCTAAGACTTTGTGTCTTATCCTTGCTGGCCTGCAAAATTTCCTTCACCTTGCCGGCAGTTTCTTCATCCAGGCCCAATTTTTTGATAATCTCAGGTCCCATTGGCTTTGGAAAATCATCTGCATGCATTGGAGTAGCAACCAGGCACAGTGTAACCAATAATTTTTTCAGACTCATAAGATACTCCCTGTTTCATTCTTGTCCGGAAACATTTCCAGAACCTTCAACATACTAATCGTGCTTAAGAGTTAAAAGCGTTTCAATTATTTTTATCAACCAGTACAAACAGATTTCCGACAAAACAGATATGAAACAACAAATTCGTTTCGTATGCTGTTTAATTTTCTTGGCGCATACCCTTTTTTGTGAAGAAAAAGCCCTGCTTCAGCAAACCCAAAGAATTGAAAGATTGCATGAAATGTACTTTCAATCCCTGTTTTCCCAGTATACTCAGGTCAGAGATTTTTATCGCCACTTCATTAACTTTCTCAAAGAAAGCCCCAATCTAGGAGTGGTCGACTTTCGTATTCGAACCCAACAATTTCATAGTATGCTTGGCTCCAGCCTCGAAAATTTAAGCCTTACTCGCAAACATCTAAAGGAACTGGAAGCCATTTTGCAGTCTAGGCTTCAGTCTGTGGAACAGATAACCATGCGTTACATGGATACCAATCTAGCCCCAGCTCTTACAATTGCGGCCCAAGGTATCAAAAATCAGTTGCTGGGCTACCATTTTTTACTTCAGGAAACCACCAGACGGCAATTAGATGTCCTAGTAGAACTGCAATCAAACTTACAGGCCCTTCAAAACCAGGCTTTATCCATTGAACAGGCTGCCTGGCAGACCTCTAAAAATCGTATTCCCCTACAATCGGATCCTGAAATACTAAGACAGATTCGGCAAACAATGTCCCAGGCTGCTTCACGGTTGCAGGAAGTGCGAAATGCCTTTACTTATGCTGAGGCATCCATCACGGCTCAGGCTTCCCGTCGTCCACCCCTGATTCCCGCTGGCTCAAAATCCATGGATAACATCAGGATTAAAGAAGCCAACCAGATAATCGGCCAGGAAGTGAACCAACTCAAACAAGGACTGGAGTCACAGGCTTTGTCGCTTAAGGTAGTCCAGAATCTGACAGCCCAAGCCTCTGAGGGAGTACCCCCAGATCTGCATCTGCCAATTCTTTCTGCCCACCTGTTTTTTTCGCACACCAATCCAGACTCTGTGCAACAGGAGCCTGTCAAAAGTCGGGAAATCAGTATATCGACCCCAGCACCTGAGCCTGAGAAAAAAGAGAGCTCTTGGGAAGCTCCATTGCCTGATTGGATTTAAGAGCCCGCTCTTGGCATCAACCTAAAAATCAGCTAAAGCTTCGGCTTCGGTTTTATGAATACTCAAAATGCTGGTGAGTTGAAGCAAATCAAATATCCCGTAGACCTCTTCGGTAAGATTGGTAAACTTGATATCTCCACCTTTGGACTGAGCAGTCTTATAACTCGACATAATCACGCCAAGGTGGGTAGAAACAATAAAATTCACACCAGCAAAATTTAGCACCAGTTTGTAATTACCCGCTGAGAACTCTTCCGTAAAGAGGGTTTTAAAACTCTCTAAAGCGCCCATATCCAGGCGACCTTCCAGCTGCAAAACCACTGCGCCTTTGTCTGCATTCAGTTCTCTACGAATTACCAATGGATTGGACATAACTTTTTCCCTTCTCAGCCTATAATACGACTACCAAAAAATATGCTAACATAGCACTCATGTCCAAACAAGAATACATCCCATGCACTCTTTAAGCTTACTCATATTTTCATGGATTCTACTTCTGGGGCTTTCGGCCCCCGGCCTGTATTTCTGGCAGGAAAATCAACGGCTTATTGCCCTGCATAAACTGGTTTCAGAGCAGGAACAATTAGAAAAATTATTTCTGGCAGGGCTGGAGGCTCAAAAACTTGGGATTTTGTCTGACCTACAATCAGACCCAGTGCAAAAATTTCGTCGGGCTGAACTGCGCAAACAATATAGTCATGAAAAAAAAGAGGATTCGCTCAATGCCGTGAAGCGAGTTTCTTTTTTTACCGCGTCCCAGAAAGATGAGGGATTTGAGATTCGTGAAGTTTATGAGACACATAAACCCAAGCTCGTTTGGGAAAAGATTCTGGATCTCTTAGCTAAAGAAGCTTTTAAGCGAACGGGAGAATTAAATACTGAAGAAAAATCCGACAAAATGGGTGATATGATAGGCATGTTCATGAAAGACAGTGGTCTTGGCGCACTAAACGATCCAGGAAGCTTTCACCGCCTAAATCTTCTCGGCCAGAATGTCATGTTTTACTGGGATATCCTATATAGACGATGTCCAGACAATGTTCGAGCGATTACTGGGAAGGACGAATGTGTCCGTGGTCTGTTTTTAGCCGAAATTGATCTCTTAAATTATAATCGGGAATTTACTTACCAGTATCTGAATCAGCCCTCCCCATACCAGCTATCTCTGGGATTTGTAAAAAAAGAAGGCTCTGAACCCTATTTTCATGCTATCCATCCCTCGACTCAAGAACACAATGATTCACTATCTAAGGCCATGCACGAATCCCTAAGCCTTGAAGCAGCAATTCTTAGAGAGTCCAAAGAAACCACCCACCTAATATGGCCCTCACACAATTTCACAGGCTCAATTCTGGGATTAAGTCATAAGGGTGAGGAAGATACCTCAATGTTTTGGGGAGCCCTTGTGGCAATTACCCTTGCAGCATCTCTTAGTATCACATTTTTGGCAAAACTGGGTCGCTGATTAAATATGAACTTCGAGGCCTTCATAGGCCCCAGTCAATTTTAAATCACGATTTCCGGCAACGGCTCGGTACTTAATCGCCTCTTCAATGATCTGATCGATCTTGGAATCGTCATAACTCGGCTCATGGTGAAACAAGAATAGCTCTTTGGCATTGGCTGATGTTGCAATATCAATGCCTGTAAAAACGGAGGAGTGGCCCCAATCCATTTTGGAAATACAATCCGCAAATGTAAATTGACAATCAAAAATAAAGGCATCCGCGTCTTTACAAATTTCGACGGCATCCTGAATGAGCTGCATATTGGACAGATTAAATTCAGAGTCCGTCATGTAAACTATTTTTTTGCCGTTAATCTGGGTAACTGAAAAAGCATGGGTAACTTGAGGGTGGTACAATCTTTCATTGTGCACAACCACATTTTCACCAAGTTGAATTGGCTTTCGTTCCTCAAGCTCCGTAAATACAAAAGATGCGGCCAGATGCTCAAACAAAACCGGAAAATAAGGATGAATCATCTGGTTTCGGAATTTTTTCTCCAGATCCTGAATTACTCCATAGATATTCAGACGATTTCCGGGTATGTAGGCGGGTACAAAAAAGGGAAAACCCTGAATATGATCCCAGTGCAAATGCGATAAAAATAAATGCAACTCGCCCTGACCCTTGCCACAAGGACCCCTTAACAAATCCCCTGCCAAACTACGAATTCCGGTACCAGCATCAAAGATTATTTCATGTCCATAATCGGTGGAAACCTGGACACAGCTTGTGGAGCCCTTATAGGTTCCAATAGAGCTGTGAGGCTGTCTCAATAAAAACGCCTCAATACTGGCCTCATCTTTGAGATCCGCAGGCGTGGCTTTAGCTAGAAGATTTTTCATCTTGCCTCGGATTTGAGCCGAGGTACAAGGGGATGGAATTGATCCCGATACGCCCCAAAACTTGAGTTTCAAGTTAAATTCCTTGTCAGCAGTGTCAGACTCTCTATCATTACCCGATCCATTCTGGATACAAAGGCTCGAGTCCATTATAGGCAGGATTGTTAATCTGTTCAAGAACTTGCGACAAGATGTTGGGGCGAAATGAGATGCAATTTGGATCAGCATGAACAGAAAACCACAAAAAACCGCTAACCCTATCCTCATTTTCCCCCACAAGGGGATGATCTTCAGAAAATACTTCAAAAATCATATGTACAATATTTCTGGAACCATCTGGGGCTACACTTTGAGCTACCATCAACAGGTTTCCAACAATCACCTTCATGGAAAGCTCTTCCTCAAACTCACGAACCAATGACTGGCTCAAGGTTTCAATCCCGCCTTCAGCTCCACCACCAGGCAGTAAATAATAAACCTGATCATCTTTTGTGTGCTCAATCAGAAGGAGATTCTCCCCCCTTCTAAGCGCACCACTGACCCGAATTCTTGGACCCATTAGAATTTATCCACAATGGCAATAATAGCGGCATCTGCCGCGCAGACCTGACCCAGACCCATGGTTGCTTCCATGGCCGTCTCAATCAAAACAATCTGCCCGTCATCAACCCCAATCCGATCCAATGCCACAAAGGGTTTTCCAATTCTTTTACCATCAGAGCCCAGTTTGTATACTATTCTCAGACTGCTGGCATGAAACCCTATGTCCTGATGACAGGTAACCAGTTTGCCAGCCACTATACACATATCCATCTTAAATACCGGATTCAAGCGCCATAATTTTTGCAACTCTGGCAGCATGACGGCCTTCAGCCCAAGGCGTAGATACGAACTTTTTCACAATGGCTTTGGCCAAAGTGTCTCCGATGATCTGACCACCAATACACAACATATTGGCATGATTGTGCTCCCGGGCATTATTAGCCGTAAAATCATCCCAACACAAGGCGCAACGAACCCCAGAAATTTTATTGGCAGCCATGGTAGAGCCTATACCCACACCATCAATCATGATGCCTATCTGATTCGACGATGAGGCCACTTGCCGAGCTACAATAGCCGCAAAATCAGGGTAGTCTACGCTTTCGGTATCAAAGGGGCCGAAATCGTCCACTTCAAAACCAAGCTCTTTTTTAAGATATTCAATTACAATACCCTTGAGGCGAAAACCCCCGTGATCGGATGCAATGGCAATTCTTGGTTTCATACGATGCGAAAATGCCCTTTCAGAACACAACGACGGGAGCGGGTAAAAGTTCTGGCACTGGTCAGGCCTTCCCCGGTTGGGGATGAGATCGACATGGTGGCATAACCTTCTCCATGCATTCCCAAACCAGCATAAGACGGGCCATTTTTTACAAAAATAGAGCAGTTACAGGCAACTGCCATAGCATGCAGGTTATCCAAATGCCTTGAGTGCATGGTGGCTGTATGGAAGTTACCTTTTTCGGCTTCTACTGCCCAAGCAATTGCCGTGACTACATCAGGGCAGCGCACTACTGGCAAAACCGGCATCATCTGCTCTTTTTGCACCAAAAAATGACTCTTATCCGTCTCAATAAAAGCCATGCGAGTTGTTGCTGGGGCATCAATTCCAATGCCTTTGAGAATTTTATCAGCATTTTGTCCAATCAGGTCGGCATCAAAATGCCCGTCATGAAAAATATGTTTTTCCAGCTTGGCTATATTGCTTCCAATTACCTGATAACCACCGTGTCGCTTAAGGGCTGCTATAAAGGCATCGGCCACACTGTCCACTACAAAAATTTCTTTCTCGGCAATACAAAGGATATTATTATCCAAAGTAGCACCAGCAATAATATTTTTGGCGGCTTCATCCAAATCTGCCGTTTCATCTACCACGGCTGGAGGATTCCCAGGCCCTGCCGCAATGACCTTTTTACCGGATTGAAAAGCGGCCTTCACGATGCCAGGGCCGCCAGTGACCACCAGAATACGAATGCCTAGGTGGTTCATCAGGGCATTGCCTGAATCCATGGTCGGATTCTTAATGATGCAGGCCAGATTAACCGGGCCACCTACACTCAATACAGCCTGATTAATCAAATCCACGGCGTAAGCGCAACAGCGTTTGGCCCGAGGATGAGCATTAAACACCACGGCATTACCCGCAGCAATCATGCCGATGGCATTGTTAATAATCGTTTCTGTGGGGTTGGTTGTTGGGGTGATGGCTCCGATTACCCCATAAGGAGCACATTCGCCAAGAGTCAGGCCAAAATCTCCCGAGTACGCCACAGGCTGAAGGTCTTCGATCCCAGGGGTTTTTTCAATTACCAAAAGATTTTTATTTAACTTGTCTTCGTAGCGACCAAGCCCTGTTTCATCGTGGGCCAGCTTCGCCAGATCTTTCAGATGCTGAAGACAAATGGAACGGATGGCATCAATTGCCTTACCCCGGATGGCTAATGGTACATGCTGCCAAGATTCATAGGCCTTTTTTGCTGCATTCACTGCCGAATCTACATCTGAAAAAACGCCTCGTTCTCCAGCACTCCCAGAAGAAACGCTGGAAACAGAAGCCCCGGCCTGAATATTCCCTTTAGAGGACAATTCATCCACAACACGGCTGACAATTTCAGCCACATCCTGAGGAGTAAAGGACATGATAGCTCTCCCACTGCCGCACACCCGGCCAGAGCACAATGAACCTTTAGAGGCTGTTTATGCACAGCCAAGACCCGCTTTTGCTCAGGCAAGTTTTAATACAGCTTCATTGAGATGGATAGTATCCACAATTGCAATAATGGTGCAGTCAACAGCCTTGTTTGAGGTTTTATCTGTGTTTCGTGCCGAGGAGCCCGACGCAAACAGCACTAAATCCCCAGGCCCTGCCTGAACCGTATCGGCTGCCACATGGAAAGCCTGAGTTGCCTCTTGAAGCAGGCTATATTCCTGCACCACAAGCAATTTCAGGCCCTCCAGTCGTTTGTCCTTAACGGAACAAACCACAGTGCCAGTGACCTTACCAATCTTCATTCAATTACTTTTTTGAACCTGTTGCTGAACCTGTCAGACTAAATACTGATTCCAGGTTAGAATGAGGACGAGGTATTACATGTACAGATACCAGCTCCCCAACCTTATTAGCTGCAGCAGCACCTGCATCTGTAGCTGCCTTTACCGCGGCCACATCGCCACGAATAATGGCTGTCACCAGACCGCCGCCCACTTTTTCCCAGCCCACCAATGTCACATTGGCTGCCTTACACATTGCATCCGAGGCCTCTACCAGACCAACCAGACCCTTAGTTTCAATCATTCCCAGCGCTTCGCCCTGTCCTTGCATATTTCCCGCTCCTTTAGGGGGTCAGAATATGAAAATACCCGCAGTACCGTAGTTCCGGTGTTTGAAGGCCTGTTTTTAAACAGGCGGATAACGGCTCAGAGAACTGAAACTCGCTTCCTCAAACAAAAAATTGTAGGCCCCAAAACGATCCAGATTCACGCATACCGCAGGCGAGAGATATCCTATCACTCACGGCATTAGGATGCAAAATCAAAATTCATTACTGGACTCCAGCCAGGCTTGAAGCATAAGGATTGGCCACAGCTTATGCTGCATCTCTCCTTCTCCCAAAATATGCCTTTCCCAGGTTTTTCGTACCATCTCCACATTCAAAAAACCCTGACTGCGCATGCGCTCGGGCTCCAGAAGACCTTCGGCCCAATCCCGCAAATCACCCCGCAACCAATGCTCCAAAGGAATCCCAAAACCCATTTTCGGGCGCACAAACAGCTTTTCCGGCACATATTTAGCCAGAAGCTTTTTTAAAATGACCTTACCCTCGCCCTCGCTAATCTTATGCGACAAAGGAAGACTCCAGGCAAACTCCATCACATCCCGGTCTAAAAACGGAACCCGAGTCTCCAAAGATACAGCCATGGCCGCCCGATCTACCTTCACTAAAATATCGTCGGTCAGATAATGCTGCATGTCCATCAACATAAATCTCTCTTCCAAAGACCAGCTCTCAAACCCTTGTGGCAATGAGTAGTACTTAGGCTCTGGCTCAGTATTTGCCACCATTTCCCAAGGTTCCATCCACTGAGACACAAAGGACAGGACCGCTTCCCCACCCTGACGACTTTTTAGAAGTTTCACAAATTTTTTGGCTTTTTCAGCCGGCCTTGATGCCGCTTTCTTTTGCGGTAAAACTTGGCCACAGGCATTCCAGAACGACCCAGGAACAGTATCAATCAACTGAGCCAGACCCATGCGCATGGGATATGGAATACTTCCAAACTTATTCCAAAGGCCTGCGGCCATAAAATAGCGAGTGTACCCACCAAAAAATTCGTCTCCTGCATCCCCAGACAAGGAAACTGTGACATGTTTTCTTGCTAGTTGTGAGACCAAAAATGTGGGAATCTGACTGGAATCCGCAAAAGGTTCATCATACATGGTAGCTAACTTTGGTATAACTCCCATAGCTTGTTTGGCCGTGACGATCATTTCAGTATGATCGGTACCCAAATGCTTGGCAATTGCCTTAGCCCATGGGGACTCGTCATATTCAGAAAATTCAAACCCCATGCTAAAAGTTTTTACGGGACGCGAAGACTGAGCCTGCATCAAAGCCACGACCAAGGAGGAGTCAACCCCCCCAGATAAAAATGCCCCCAAGGGCACATCCGCCAGCATTCGTTCGGAAACAGAGGCTTTAAGCAGCAGATCCAGACTGTTTACATTTTCATCGAAGCTGGTAGATAGTGGGTTACTAACCCTGGTTTTAGCTACCTGGGCAATATCCCAGTAACACTTGGTATCCATCAGGATTTGATTGGAATCAGAGGCATGAATTTTTGTAAAATGGGCTGGGGGTAACTTATTCACCCCGGAATAGATCGTATATGGTACTGGAATGTAACTGTAGCGCATCAAAAGACCAATGGCCGTGCGGCTTATTTGGGAATTAAAATGGGGATTTTCTTTAATGGCCTTCAGCTCTGAACCAAAAATCAGAGTTGATCCAAATATTCCATAATATAGAGGCTTTTCTCCAAGACGATCCCGCGCCAGCCACAACTCCCGTTTTTGAAGATCCCAGGCGGCAAAAACAAACATGCCATCCAAAAGCTCCAGAGTTTTTTCAACTCCCCAGGCCTCCACCGCTTCCAGTAGTATTTCTGTGTCCGATGTCCCCCTCCAACGATATTGACTTTCCTTTTCCAGTAAAGCCCGGATCTCTGAAAAATTGTATATTTCCCCATTAAAGGAAATCTGCCAACGGCCCGAATGGGACTGCATGGGCTGGTAACCAGTTGGGGTTAAATCCACAATCGCCAAACGGCGATGACCTAAAACACAGGCCCCGTCCGCAGATATCCAAGATCCCCACGAATCAGGCCCCCGATGCACAATGGCCAAACACATTGCCTCAATCAAATTCTGAGATTTTTCTTTAGGCCATGGGACATTAAAGTCAAGCCAGCCAGTTATTCCACACATTCTTTATTCCTCCAAGACGGCATTCAAGCATAAAGTATGCATCAGGGCAATGAGGAAGTGTGACCCTGCCTCTGAACCAAAGTGCTCTTGCTTCCCAAACCACCTACGGCTAGAATATCTATATGCAATTGATCCGCTTTGATTGGGCCATTAAAAAAATCCTTAGACAAAAAGCCAATTTCACTGTTTTGGAAGGCTTTATTTCTTCCATCATTGGCAGAGACACAAAAATCAAACAGATCTTGGAAAGTGAGACTAACAAAGAATATCGTCTTCAAAAACTTAATCGTGTGGATATTCTCTGTGAAGATGAGGACTCCCATTTATTTTTGGTGGAAGTTCAAATTGATTACCAAGTAGATTACCTGCTTCGTATGCTCTATTCGGTCAGCCGAGCCATTACTGAATATATGCAACAAGGCAAAGAATACGCCGAGGTTCGCAAAATTTATTCCATTAATATTTTATATTTTGAGCCCGGCCTTGGGACAGATTATGTATACCGTGGCACAACCAGCTTTTATGGCCTGCATAACCGAGATGAACTTTTGATGGATCCCAGGCAAAAGGAAAAGTTTGCCAGTAAGGAACGCTTCTGCGATATTTTCCCCGAATACTGGCTATTAAATGTCACTGGTTTTGACGGAGTGGCCAAAGATACTCTCGATCAGTGGCTCTACTTTCTCAAGCACGAAAAGGTCGAACCTCACTTTTCTGCCAAAGGGTTAAACGAGGCGAAGGAGATTCTGGATATCTCTCGTTTAAGTGATCAGGATCGCCGTGAGTACAATCGGTTTTTAGATAGCTTAAGAGATGAGGCTAGTCTTGCTGAAACCATTCGCCTTGAAAAAAAGATCGCCCGTCGGGAAGGCAGGGCTGAAGGGAAAGCTGAAGGGAACATTGAAGGCACATTAAAGACGATTTTACAGTTCTATCAGGACGGAATATTAGACGCTGAAATGGCTCGAAAAAAAATGTTGAATCTGCAGGGGCAGGGTTTTGATGCGATCATAAACACCTATTTGGAGCTACTGTAAACCTTGACCATGAAGCTCGAAGGCATAATTAAATAACCAATCCATCACGACGAATACTAAGGTAACGAACTCGTAAGTTGCCATTTTGACGCCGATTTGAGATAATCGGGCGATTTCGGATTAAAGATTTTATTATGCTGATACTCGTATTTATATTTAGTGCCTTGGTAAGCTGGTTTGCCTGCCCCAGTATTTTTAAGCTTTTAGAGCAGCTTAAAATTTATGATATCCCCAAGCAACGATCCGTGCATCGCTGCAAAATTTTAAGAATGGGCGGGTTTATTTTTATTACGGGCTTTTTGACTGCTGCCATCATGTTGCCATTGGTTAAAAATCAAGGTACTCAGGATGATTGGTTTAAACTGATTGGGATTATCCTTGGTGCCTTTTTTATCGCTTTGCTGGGTGGACTGGATGATTATTTTGATCTCAGAGCCAGAACCAAGTTTTTGTACCAGTGGATTATTGCTGGGGTTGTCTGCGGATTTGGGGTACAGGTTACGGAATTTAAAATTTTTGGGATGGGTTCAGAATTAGGTGTTTTGTCGATCCCCTTTACCATGTTTTGGATTGTGGGAGTCAGTAACGCCGTCAACCTTTTGGATGGGCTTGATGGTTTAGCCGCCGGTACTGCCATGATCGTGTGTATATTTTTGGTGTTTCTGGGTAGTGGAAACCTGGGGATGGCCTTTTTACTTACTGGGCTCATGGGTGGTTTAACCGCCTTCTTACGCTACAATTCACACCCAGCCAAGGTGTTTATGGGGGATGTTGGGTCTCTGTTTTTAGGCTATTGCCTCGCTGTCGGCTCTATCGAACTTTTACCCTGGAAAGAATCATTTGCTGGTTTTATTTTACCCATTTTGGTTCTGGCTCTACCCATAGGCGATACCCTCTGGGCCATTGGCAGAAGGCTAATGGAGGGAAAACCTCCCTTCAGTCCAGATAAAAATCATATTCACCACAGATTAATTGCCTCCGGCCTCGGACACAGGCAAGCCACAGCATGTCTGTATCTGATGAGCATCAGTGCTGGCTTACTAGTGGCCCTGTTGGCCTATGCATCCATTGAGATTGTGGCCTGTATTGTGGGCGCAAATATATTGCTGTTTCTGATGTTTTCTCTGCCTCTCACAAAACAGCAAAGGGTACAACAAATCCATTTTCTTAAGGCCTACAAGTCCGTCAAAATGCCAACTGCTCCTCAAAAAAATGAGCTCGTTCTGAAGGCCAGATAAATCAGAGCCAATAGACCTGCACGCTCTTCCCCTGATGAGTGAGGGTTTCTATTCGGTAGCGAGAATCTTCATCTGTGGCGATAGTGTCCTTAAAAATCATTAAATAACC
>DITF01000213.1 GCA_002422125.1 bacterium UBP17_UBA6191 | reverse complement strand
AGTGTAGCGTTCATGGAATCAGGGGTGTTCACAATCAATTGCCAAAGAAAATTGGACCATTGCCCTAAAAATGTCATTAAAAACAAAGTAGCCACAATAGGCATTGTCAGAGGAAAAATTATAATTCGGAAAATATCAAATTCGTTGGCCCCATCCATCCAGGCTGCCTCAAAAAGGGAATGAGGAATAGCCTCAATGTATTGCTTCATTAGATAAAGCCCAAATATGTTGGCAGTATGCGGAATGATCATGGCCCAGAAGGTATTGATGCCCCCGAGCATGGAAATAATGGCATATTGGGGTACCACAAACATCATGCGGGGGATCATCATGCTGGACCAGAAAATGATGTAAATCACCTGTTTTCCAAAAAACTGTTTTTTTGCAAAGACATAACCAGCCAGAGTACACAGAAGCACAGTCAAAAGAGCAGTGCCCACCGAGACTAGCATGGAGTTTATAAAGGCTCGGCGAATGGTAAATCCTTCACGGGGCTCAAAGTCAAAAAGCACTTTCTTAAAATTGTCCAAAGTGTAGAGGGTGTTGGTAAAAAACCATTCCTTGAGTGCATCGGCCTCAGATCGCTTAAATCGTTTGATCGCCAGAAGCATTTCAGGATCTTTGAACTGGAAGTTTTCACCTTGCTCCAAAAGATATTCTTTATAAATGAGAACCCGTTCTTCGGACAGATTTAAAACACTGCGAAAGCCTGGGGAATCCAGTTGCTGCAATATCTCCGGTCTGGCACTAAACATTTCACGAATACGGTTCATCTCAGAGTCTTTAAATAAGGAAATTTTCTGTAGATCCTGAGGGGTGGAGAAATTTCCCGATTCATTTCTGTAGGCAACTATGGATTGGGCTTTGTCTGAGTCAAGGCCAGTGAAGCGAACGATTTGCTCCACTGTAGCCGAGTTTAAGTCCAGCTTTCCCGAAACATCAGTAGAGATTCGAGCCAGGGTTTCAGGGCTTAGAGGCCGCCTTAGAATTGATTGCAAAAGCTCCATAATTTCATGAGTGCCAGGGGCGCGGTTATTGCGATACAAGGCATTAATTTTTTCATCCAGTACAGGCTGCAAGGCTTTGTCGATTGTAATGCCAAGGCTCTGCCAGTCCTTGTCCTTCATTTGCGCCAGACTGAGTTTGGTATCGTTAAAAAATACCAGTTTTTCGGCAGTACCTGGAACCTTAAAGGCGCTTAAAAGCATCCATAAAAATGGGGCCAATATAAACAGAGCAGCCAAAAAGAGAAACAGGTATAGTCCGATGACTTTGGGTATTTTCATCAGTTCATCCTTGGTTGCAGAAATTTCACATTAATGTAGGAGATAAATAGGGCAAATAAAAGCATCATGTAACTCATGGCCGCTGCATAACCATAACGACCCTCACTAAAAACCTGCCAGAGATAATAGCCAGCAATACGCGTAGCTCCCAGGGTCTCACCCCCAAAAATACGGTTGCCGACAAACTGGGGGCCACCGGAACTCATGGCGTAAATCTCGGTAAAACCATTTAAGGCAGCCATAATGCCTGTGACAATTAAAAAAAGGATCGTGGGGATTAGTTGTGGCAAAGTAACATTGAGAAAAATCTCCAGGCGATTGGCACCATCAATGGAGGCGGCTTCAAAAAGATCCTTAGGGATATTGTTGAGGCTGGCCAAAAACAGAATCATACCAAAACCAGCACCTTTCAGAATCATCGCCAGGGCGAGCGCAGGTAAAGCCGTATAGGGGTTAGCCAGAAATCCCGAATCATGAAAGGTATGTATGTGTAGAAACTTCTCCAACAAAACCGTCAGAAATCCAAATTTGGGACTGTAAATAAGTTGCCACACAAAGCCTACGACTAACATATCAAGGATGTTGGGCAGAAAGAAGGCCGAGCGAAACAGGGATTTTCCAGGGAGACTATTGTTTAAAAGCAGGGCCAGACAAAGAGAAAACAAGATGGTTCCAGGAATAGTGATAGCCGCATAAACCATGGTTAATAACATGGAAAACAGGAAGTGGTTATCCTCAAGAAGATCGGAATAGTTTCGAAACCCCACAAATCTCAGATCACCAAATACATTAAATAGGTCTGAATAGATGCTGACAGAATGAAAAGACAGCCATAAGGAATACACGACTGGAATCAACAAAAAAATTGCAAAGGTAATTAGAAAGGGTGAGAGCAGAAGGTAGGCAAGGGCAGTCTGTCTCTGGTTCATCAATTCTCCAACGCCTGATCGTTATCTGCATGAAACTTAACTGTAGCAATCCAGCGAGGCTTTAATTCCAGATAATAACTATCTGATTTTTCACAATAGGACACCACAGAAACCCCTCCAGCTTGCTTAACAGTGATAGGCGTATTCATTCTTAGGACCCGATGAGCAACAATGGCTGTCGCCAGGCAACCCGAAGAACAGCTTTTTGTCCATCCCACTCCCCGTTCATGTACCCTAAGCTCAATTGAATTTTCACAAATCTGAGCAAGATTAACATTGATCCCATCAGGAAACAGGGACAGATCCCCAAAGTGAGATTCTACGATCCGCTCATCCTTATTGTCAAAGACCACTGCATGAGGATTCCCAACATCAACTAGAGTATATTGTGGTGAAAAAATCTCGGTTGAAGTGGGTAAATTGGACTTTTTAAGTGCAAACTTCTGACACTGGATTCTGATTCGACCAGCTTCTTTGTCGATTTGGTATTCCCGTCCACTACATACGATTGTAAGTGTGGATGTTTTGGTGGTAGAAAAAATATAACTACTCAGGCAGGCAAACCCATTACCACTAAAACCGGCCTCAGAACCATCGGCATTAAACAGGTTGCAGAAAAGTTTGTTGGTTTTATGCTCCCAGTCAAACCAGATTATCCCATCTGCTCCAATTCCAAAGTTTCTCTCGCATAGTCTTATGGCCATAAGACTCATGGATTTTTTACCAGAGTGTTCGCCAGTCTTTGTGACTAAAAAATCATTGCCCTGGCTGACAAGTTTTTCAAGAATCATAGGGTATTAATCAGTTTTTCATTTAAAACCACAGGGTATTTTTTTTGCACCGATTCCACATAGGCTGAGAGTTCCCGATTTTTTTTATCTTGAACCACCCATTCTCTAAGCTTGGACTTAATTTCATTAAATGCGGGTTGGGTTGTGCTGACCTTGCTTACAAATCGCAAAATATGCCAGCCGTCTCCTTTGGCGGAGGGCAGTAGCCGTGGAAAGACTTCACCTTCCTGAAGGTTGGAAACAGCCTGATGCATTTCAGGGCTTAAATCAGCCGCTGAGAGGTAGCGCATATCACCCCCATGTATATTCGTTCTGGTTTCCTGACTCCTGGTTTTGGCCAGTTCAGGAAAATGTGAGGGATCCATCAAAGCAAGATTGAGTACCTCAGAAGCCGCGGTGCGATCCTTTATAAAGATGTGTTGGACCAGTTCGCCCGCAGGTTGCACAAAACGGGATGGGTTGGCATTGTAAAATCCTAAAAGCTCCTGTTCGCTAGTCTCGGGAATCTTTTTCTCTAATGTTGTCTGCATGTTCTGGGTCAGTAGCACTTCACGAAAGGATTCGAGCTTCATTTGCACTGAGTCCGCCAGGGACTTCCCAAAAAACAGCGGGTTGACACGAAACTTGCGAAAAAGAAGTTCAAGATCCAGTTCAAATTCACGGATATCTTCGCGGCTTTGCTCAAGATAGTTGAAGAAAAAGGCAGGAAGAATCTCGCGGCTGATGGATAAGGATGTGCCACTAATGGGCTCAGAATCAATTTTCCAGGGGCTTGAGGATTTGTTTATGGTGGATTGGAAACGAAGAGGGTTGGCACTTTTATCGATAAAGTCCCGGACTCTTTGGAAGGCCAGTTGGTTCATGATAGTTTGTGCTACCTGTTCCAGAGGAACGATGTTTTTGGCGGTATCTTTCATTTTGTGCAGGATGTAAAACCAATTTTCGTCTCGAAGAATCGGGCTTAAAGAGTTTACGGGAATGCTGCGTAAGCTACGGGCAAATTGCAGGGGGGTAGCGGTCTCGGCTGCTGAGTCTATCACTTGTTTGGGAATCGAAGATTTTTCAAAGTCCTCAAGAGATGTGATTCTTAAAAGTTCTTCCTGATTCTCCGATCGAATCAGACGGAAACTGAAAATGTCACCACTGCTAAACAGGTTGCGATTTTCTTCATAATAGGCTTTTACATCCGCCTGAGTAGGAGTTTGTACCCCGTTGCGGATTAGTTCGGCTAAAAAGATGCGCTGAGCTGCGTTCTCGGTTTCTTTTAAGAATCTTGGTTCTTTATCCATCCCGGAATTGATTGCATCCTGAACCACGGCATAATGTCGGCTCAACTCCTGCACCAATCGCTTTTTCCGGTCTTCTCGGGGCATGTCCTCAAATCCGGGTTGCATGGCCAGCATATCCAGTCTTTGCTTGAACTGTTCCTCATTGATGGATATGTTTCCGACCTTCATCAGTACCAGATTCTGGGCTTCCTGAACCGAAACATCGACCCTGCGATTCAGTTCGATCTTATCCATCACCAGTTCCTGTATCTGATTGCCAATGGTGTCCACCACCATATTGGGGAGTTCTTTTTTAATCGAATCCAAAATGAGGCTGCGGTCGGAATCCGACATTGTGTTTTTACCCCAGGATAGAAGCGGAAGGTTCATTCTGAATCCGACTTCTGCGACGATCAGAATAACTATCAGGGTTTTTAACCAAAAAATTTGTTTGTGAAGGTTCTGTTCATTTTCCATGGAACCCATAATACATGATGAACCTGTTTTCAGTCCTCTTTGTATTATTCCAAAATTTGTTTTAATGACTTGACACATGTTGATTTCTGATTATGCTTATAATCCTGTGCCCAATTTATAGGCGGCCGAGGAGTGAGGTTTTTTGATGTTAGGTAAAATGCGTACTGTTCTTGTGTTTCTGGGGCTTTTGAGCTTTTGTTTCTCTGCCAGCAAGATCGAGCTTCGTTTTG
>DITF01000162.1 GCA_002422125.1 bacterium UBP17_UBA6191 | reverse complement strand
TGTTACCGTGCCTTCCCGCCATCTTATCTCCCTCAGAGATAACCCGTCGTTGCGCCAGAAATACCCGAACAAGTTTCAAAACTCCATAGGGAAGTTCATCACCCTTAGTTCCGTCTTCCTTATGCCTTGAAAAAACGATGGCATCAATGACTTTGCCACGATCTCCGTGAGGCACAGTCAAAGATGTATTGCGAACTTCTTTAGCCTTTTCACCAAAAATGGCCCGCAACAGCTTGTCCTCAGCGGTTAGTTCTGTCTCACCCTTAGGAGTAATTTTCCCAACCAGAATATCCCCAGGTTTAACATCTGCTCCGACCTTGATAATTCCCTCATCATCAAGAAATTTGAGGGCATCCTCACTGATATTTGGAATATCCTTAGTGATTTCTTCATGCCCTAACTTAGTCTCACGAGCCTCCACTTCTAATACATTGATATGAACAGAAGTAAATATATCGTCGTGAACCAATCTCTCTGATAAAACAATGGCATCCTCAAAGTTATAACCACGAAATGGCATAAAGGCACACAAAATGTTTTTGCCGAGGGCTAATTCACCGTGATCTATACCAGGACCATCAGCCAAAACTTCACCCTTTTTCACAACCTGATTCAGAGAAACGCAGGGTTTCTGGTTGATACAGGTACCTTGATTCGAGCGGGCAAACTTTCTTAGTTTGTGAGTATCATGCACTTCCTTATAGACTTGCACCTCACCCTTACATTTCTCAAACATCAGTTCAATGTCCTTGGATTTGAGAATATGTCCGGTTTTGAAGAGAATTCTACCGTCCGTAGAAACTATATCCGCAACCACTTCATGACCCAGAGTATGGATATACCCAGTTTCATCCAAGGTACGAATATTGTCCTCACGATTGGTCCTTTTCACCACAACAGTTGCAGCATCCACAAATACGACAATGCCATCATAGGCACTACGGACACACAATCCAGAATTCAAGGCCACATAACTTTCCATACCTGTGCCCACGATAGGAGCCTCCGTACGGATCAAAGGCACGGCCTGCCGTTGCATGTTTGTACCCATCAAGGCTCGATTGGCATCATCATGCTCGATAAAAGGAATCAAAGATGCCGCCACTGAGATCATTTGCAGAGGGGATATGTGAATCAATTCTGCATGAGCCGCAGGCAACATTGAAAAATCCTGCTCCCCTTCTACATATTGTTTCACAGGAAATACGGACTGTGCTGATCTACGACCGGTATACAATCCCATGTTGTAGGTTACAACCTTAAATTTTTCCTCTTGAAGCGCGTCATAATAACGAACTTCTTCACGAGCCTTACCACCAGTAAACTCCCTTAACGGAGTCACTAAAAATCCGTATCCATCGATTTTGGCAGTAATAGCCAAGGAACCGATCAAACCGGCATTAGGACCTTCAGGTGTTTCGATAGGGCAAATCCTGCCGAAGTGAGTTGGATGCACATCTCGTACCTCAAACCCTGCTCTTTCCCGTTTCAACCCGCCTGGTCCGAGGGCAGAAAGTCTTCTTTTGTGAGTCAGTTCCGAAAGTGGATTCACCTGATCCATAAACTGGGACAACTGGGATGAACCAAAAAACTCATCAATAGCTGAGTGAATCGGTCTTGTGTTGATCAGGTTCTGAGGAGTCAGGTTATTACTATCCTGAATCGTCATTCTTTCCTTAATCACTCTCTCCATACGGCTAAATGCGGCTCGCAAAGTATTTTGCAAAAGCTCGCCAACCTGACGGATACGGCGATGGCCCAAGTGATCAATATCATCCACATAGCCCACACCAACCGAAAGATCGATGATGTACTTCATGGTATGAAGAATATCTTCCTTATCCAAGGTAGCACCTTTATAAAGACAGACAAAGCCTGGAGGAACCTGGGAGTTGTGTGCATCCAAATCATACTGTCGTAAGAACTCACGACGAGCATTCAATTGAAAAATCAGATCATTGTTTAACGGATCTCCGTCATGGATAACAATTTCGCCGGTCTCAATATCCAGGATATCTCCACAGACAGCCATACCTTCATGCTGACTCTGGCACAGACCTTCGCCCTGTTCCATATCGACCAAAAATGAGATTCGTGGTCGAGTGATGGTCAATTCAACACCATCAACGGTCACAATTCTTACGGAATCAATTTTAGCCAAATCCAAAGCTTCTACAGCTCGGGCCGAAATTACATCACCTTCAGAAACAATTGGCTCCTTGGTTTCAGGATGCAGAATCGTCTGAAGACTTTTCTGACCCACAAGCTTTTCCCTCAGACTCATTTTCTGATTGAACTTGTAGCGACCTACATTGCCTAAATCGTAACGACGGGCGTTGCCATAAAGCTCTTCTACCAGTTTGCGAGCATTTTCATAAATAAATGGCTCTCCAGGGCGTAGCTTTCTGTAAATTTCTTCCAAGGATTCTGCCTCAGTTGAGGTTTTATCCATCTTTAGGGTGTTGTCGATGTATTTCAGAGTATTTCCATGGTCCAATTCACGACGCATGTCCTCCTCAGAATACCCTAGGACTCTCAGAAGCTGAGTCACTGGAACCTTGCGCTTTCGATCGATGCGGACATAAAACAAGTCCTTCATCACATCCAAATCGTATTCCAGCCAAGCTCCACGGTAAGGCACTACCTTACACTGAAACAGCTTTTTAGTTTTATTGTATTCATAATAAACCCCTGGAGATCGGTGCAACTGACTGACAATTACCCGCTCGGAACCATTTATAATAAAAGTTCCCCGTGCAGTCATCAGGGGCATATTAACAACAAAAATTTCCTGTTCCTTAATCTCACCACTTAACTGGTTGATTAAACGAACGCGCATATTTAGAGGGATGCCATAAGTTTCATCTCGCTTCTGACATTCTTCTGGTGAATACTTAATCCGATAGGTACGATTGCCGAATTTATAATAGGCAAATGCCTGATCATACTCTTTATCGGATTCGTCCATCAGAGAAACCTGTGGTCTGACTGAATCTTTGGATACGCAGCCATCGGGTGCGCCGATGCCTAAATCGTAATCCATAAAATCTAGGATCAGATTGTCTGTATAATCCTTGATCGGGAATGTTTCCTTAAACACTTCCAGAAGTCCCTGCCTTCTGCGTTTGTCCTTGGGAAGGTCTCCCTGCATGAACTCCTGGTAAGATTTTAACTGAATCTCTAGGAGATCAGGGACATGGAAGTGACCATCACCGGTCTCGTTGATGTATATCCTTTGTTTCTTCTTCATGGATATGTCCTCACTCAATTTAGTGGCCTTTGAACACGAAATACGAAACCCATCCCACCCAGACTGCAGGGAAGAATCGGCACAAAAAAAATAGCAGCGAAGTACCGCTGGCACTTCGATGCTATTCCAGATACGCTATTGAAAATTATTTGATTTCAACAACAGCACCATCAGCTTCCAATGCTTCTTTCAGCTTGTTAGCCTCATCCTTACTCAATTTTTCCTTAATTGCCTTAGGAGCTGCGTCCACTAGGTCTTTAGCTTCTTTCAAGCCAAGTCCTGTGCTTTCGCGAACAGTCTTAATCACTTTGATTTTAGCTGCTCCGGCATCCTTCAGAATTACATCAAATTCAGTTTTTTCTACTGCTGCTGGAGCTGCTGCTCCTGCAACTGGCATAGCCATCATTGCTGCGGGTGCAGCAGCGGATACGCCAAATCTTTCTTCCAGAGCTTTTACCATTTCGGACAGCTCCAGAACGCTCATCTTCTCAATCGCTTCGATCATTTGTTGTTGGTTCATGTCACATTCCCTTTCTAAATACCAGCTACACTCTCAGATACCCTGAAACGCTGTTCTATTCCTTATTCTCTTTAATCGCATTTAGTACATTGAGCAAATTACGGACATTGCCCGCAAGAGCCGTAACAAAGCCACGAACTGGAGCCATCATCGTGCCCAGCAACTGAGCTCGCATCTGGTCCTTACCTGGCAAGGTAGCCAATACCTGAAGCCTTGAGGCATCCAGATATTTACCATCTAAAACCCCTGCTTTAACCACTAGTTTTTCTTTAGTAGTTTTTGAAAAATCCACTACGCCTTTCAAATCTTCGATGAAATTTTCACCGCCGAAAAGAAACGCGTTAGGACCATGCAGATGTGGCTCAAGATCTGTTGGCATATCTTCGCCAAAACCTTTGCCAACAAAAGTGTTTTTAAACACCCTGAGTTGTCCTCCTGAGGAAAATACAAGTTTGCGCAGTTTAGTTGTCTGCTCCGCATTTAAACCTTTATTTTCTACAATGACGACCAAATTGGTTTTGCCGCACAGCTCGGAAAATTCCTCAATCTGTTGCAATTTTTCCTGTCGGTTCATGTTCTATCCCCTTCGCATCCGTCAAGAGATTACTGTACCGCGAGCTGCGTCGATTTCATTACGAGCCGCTGTTGGATCCACACGAATGCCAGGACCCATAGTTGGCGCAACGGTGATGCTCTTCATGTAATTACCTTTGGCCGCAGATGGCTTAGCTTTAAAAAGCGCATCAAGAATTGCTGCCAGGTTGTCAAACAGCTGAGTCTCCTTAAAGGAGCGTTTGCCAAATGGCAACGCAATCAGACCGTACTTGTCCACTTTAAACTCTAACCGGCCTGCCTTGATTTCTCGCACGGCATTGCTGATATTAGTGGTGACTGTTCCCACTTTAGGATTTGGCATCAAACCCCTAGGCCCCAGAACTTTACCTAACTGCCCAACATGGCGCATCATATCAGGGGTAGTAATCACGATTTCAAAATCGAGCCATCCACCCTTGATCTTGTTTACCACATCTTCCCCACCGACTATGTCGGCACCTGCAGCTTTAGCCTCTTCTTCTTTGTCTGGAGCTACGATTGCCAGAATACGCTGAACCTTGCCTGTACCATGAGGCAACACTACTGTGCCCCGTACATTCTGGTCCGCATGTTTTNNCCTGATGGTTTCATCAAACTTGACAAAGGAGATTTTCCTCGCCAGTTCAACCGCATCACGGAGGGTGTACTGCCTGCCCGTTTCAATCTGAGCAAAGGCCTTGCTGTATGCTTTGGATCTGTTTTTCATTCCATTACCCTTCAATTACCTCGATACCCATACTACGAGCTGTGCCGGCTACCATAGAACAGGCTGAATCCAATGAATTGGAATTCAAATCTGCTACTTTAGCCTTAGCAATTTCCTCCAGCTGCGCTCTTGTTACCGTGCCAATCTTGTTTTCGATAGAGTTCGCAGAACCCTTCTCCTTCTTGACTGCTTTCAACAGTAACACAGGAGCTGGTGGGGACTTGACTTCAAAGGTGAAGCTTCTATCCTGATACACCGTGATCACAACTGGGAGCACAGTTCCCATGCGGTCACGAGTCTGCTCGTTAAACTGTGTGCAAAACTGCATGATGTTTACACCCTTAGAACCCAAAGCGGGTCCTACTGGTGGGGCTGGATTTGCCTGCCCTGCTTTCACCTGCAGCTTGATTTGTGCTGTTATTGCCTTGGACATTGTTGACTCCTTGTCAAACCTCTTCAACTTCGGAAAAACCCAATTCTACCGGAGTTTCCCGCCCAAAAATATGCACCATTACGCGCAACTTCTTCTTCTCAAGATGTACTTCCTCGATATGGCCAATAAAATCCGAGAATGGTCCGTCCATAATTCGTACACTCTGGCCAACTTTGAAAGCGCTGTACTTTGTCGGTGCTGCATAACCCAGACCCATCTGGTGAAGAATGCCTTCCACCTCTTTGTCCGTCAACGGCGTAGGGTGCTTTCCTTGACCCACAAACCCTGTAACTCCAGGGGTGTTGCGCACCAAGGCCCATGACTTGTCGCTCAGACTCATCCTGACTAAAACATAGCCAGGGTAAAGCTGTCGCTGAACGGTCTTCTTTTTGCCTTTGGGTGTTTCAGTTTCCACCTCTTCAGTGGGTACTAAGACCTCAAAGACCTCGCCATGCATACCCATTACCTTAACCCGCTGCTCCAGATTAGCTTTAACTTTGTTTTCGGCGCTGCTGTTGGTATGAACCAGATACCAGCGTCCCTCTAGAGAAATACTCATTCCCTCTCCTACTCAAAAAGAAGTCCGCTGACCACACGGTTGAACCCCGTGTCCGCCAACCAGATAAACAGAGAACAAATGATACTCATCGTAACTACCACCCAGGTGGAGCGGATAATTTTCTCACGGTCAGGCCAAACGACCCTTCCTTTGGTTGGGTGAACCTCACGCCATACCTCATCCAGAAAACTTTTTACACCTTGCATGCAGCTATCTTTCGATCAAATTCACAGGGCGGGTGAGATTCGAACTCACAACACTCGGATTTGGAATCCGATGCTCTAACCGTTGGAGCTACCACCCTCTGTAGATTCGACTCAGTATCCTAGTGACTACTTAACCTCACGATGGAGAGTATACTTCTTAAGCCTAGGAGAAAATTTCCTAAGCTCAAGCCTTTCTGGAGTGTTTTTTTTGTTTTTGGTCGAGGAGTAGGTTCTGTCCCCTGTCTCCGTACAAGCCAAGATAATCTGCTTTCTCATATTAATACCTTTGAGTACAATTCTTCCCAAAAAAAGTGAGATNNGAGATTGGATAGTAGCACCATACAAGACCAGTGTCAACTCTTTCGCTGACAAATTGTATGTCCTTCAAAAATCGCCTACTGTTCCGACTCCACGAGCATCAACTGCCCGTCCGGCCCACTTTTAAGACGGGGACTCTGCCACAAGGGAATGCCATCACATACCATGTCTTCAGAAAGATACCCTTCCTCAAACAATGCCTTTTTGGCATCTTCCCATTTGTAACTGCTTCCATAATCCATATTATAAAAATCCAGAGCCTGTGTAGCTTGAACCAACTGTGCCTGGCAGGTCGGGTCTCTTTCAACACCCTCCTCCCCATCCTCATCCTCAATTCCATTCATCATATTCATGATAGACAGAATAGCTTCTGGACTTTGCGCGCCAGCCACCCCATAACTTAAAACCGCTGGGATCATGGACATCACAAAAAATCCAGGTTCTCCCACTGCCGCTAGATGAACTGACACAGCCAGGCCCTCGGTTTTTACAAAAGACCGACGGATAATCTCCTGCAGGTAATTCTTTACCAAGGGAGTTTGCGAAAAAATATACAAATCTGACAACTGCCGAAAACCATGGACACTATCTGGAACTGGCGTAGCCTGGACTCCATGCAATATACCGGCAAAAATCCCACCCGTCATAGCAGCAGCAGCGGGATTCTTAAAAACAAAATTCAACTCCAATGAGGTCGTTCCCCAAGTAATCTCGATGGACTCCAGCGTATCCGCAATCTCGGGGTTTTTGTGACCAGCCATGGCGATCAGGTTTTCACCTATTCGCAGGCCAAACAGAGTTCCCTTCGGAAATGGCCTTGCCGGAATCAAGCCCGCCTCTAAGCCCTCAACATCCAAGGCACCCCTGATTTCGGAATCAGACACTTTTAATAACAATGGACCATGGGCAAATGTGTCTCCATTTTTCACAAAACCTGAAGCCTCAAAATTTTTAGCCACCTTGGGGACAGAAAATTCACCAAACATGCCCATGCGAAAAATTGGCAGCACTCCCACCTGAGCCTGAATGCGCACTGAATTTACAAATCTATCGTAGTAAAACCCGCCCGCATCCTCAAATTTCTGCCTACTTTCTTCCAAAACCCTGTCACCATCAATTAAAGTGGAACCGAGGCTACGATTCAGGCTATTCAGACCCTCGACCAGTGAAATGTATGTCGTTGAAGTCCTAGACATCAGATCTCTACTTATATATAAATCCAAATCGGGCTCTGCCCACAACAGAGTCACCCCTGACAAGAACAACCAACTCAAGCAGAAAATTCTCAGAAAGCACATAATGTAAATCCTTTTTTCGATCCAAAATCACCAGCGAAACTATACATTGGAACTCATAGACTAAATGTATCACGGCAGCACGATACAACAAATGTCCAATTTCCTGAATTTATGATTTCTTAGCTCGGATTCAGCCATCAATCGTTCCATTTGAGCACATTTATCAATTATTTGTATGGTAATTTATTACTATTGACTAACCTATGTGTTAGGCATATACTCGTAACATTCATAGAGTTGACTGCGGTCAAGCTGGAGGCTTGAAATGTATAATGTTGGTAGCGTTGTTGTGCACCCTACGCACGGCACTGGTATCCTCAAAGCAATTACACAAATGGTCGTTCTTGGCAGACCAACCAATTATTATGTTTTTGACTTTGCTTTAAATGACTTGAATAAGGTCATGATCCCTGTGGACAAAGCCGCTCAGGCTGGTATTCGCTTGCCCGTGCAGGCCAGCGTTTTAGACAAAGCCCTGAACTATCTGAGCTCTGGAGAGAATCTGGTTCCTGAGGCCAGGACAAATTTTCATAGAATTCACAAAGATTACAGTGAGCGGGTTTCCAGCGGGGATATTCTTGAGGTCGCCAAAGTCTATAAGGCCTTGTGTATCAAGGGCACCGATAAAGAACTTGGACTGAAAGACAAAATGTTGTATGAAAAAACGGAAAAGCTTCTGTTAGGTGAGATCGAGGCCACATACCATATTTCTGCAGACGAAAGCCGGTCCAAATTAAGAGATTCTTTGCGCCTTGGTAACGAATAGTCTTGCAATACTGTGCCCGGCCAAAATTAATCTAGGCCTGAGTATCCTGAGCAGACGCGACGATGGGTTTCATGACTTGGACACAGTGTTTATTCCTGTATCCCTGTGGGACCAACTTTCCGTTGGCATAGCTACTGCTTCCCAGGACAGCTTTACTTGCGCCCCAATCGTATGCCAGCCATCCGATAACCTAGTAATGCAATGCCTTAACCGCTACAGGCAGCTTAGGCCTGATGTGCCGTTTTTAGAAATTCAACTGACGAAGGAAATTCCTGCCAAAGCTGGTCTTGGGGGGGGGTCATCCAATGCGGCATCTATGCTCAATTGGCTAAATAGTCACTATCCCCTACCAATGGAAGAAATCCAAAGAATAGCCCTTTCACTAGGATCCGATGTGCCTTTTTTTTTATCCCCGACACCTGCTAGGGGCCAAGGTCGAGGCGAGTTGCTTACAAAATTGGAAATTTCTCAAGAAATCCCGATCCTGATTGTAAAGCCAGCCCAGGGCATCTTTACAAAATCGGCCTTTGAATGGTTGCATCAAAATCAAAGAGCCGATGGGAAACCGCTTTATACAGAACAAATTGTGAATGCTTTAAACTCTAAACGGTACTGTGATCTGTTTGAGCTTGCACCCAATCGATTCACAGAGTGTTTTTTGGAAATGCTGCCCGAGTACAGGTCTATCCCCCAATTTTTTTTGGAGACTGGAGCAGATTTTTTTTCCCTGAGTGGCAGTGGTTCTGCATGGTACGGGATATATTCTGTTGCTTCCTCCCGTTCCAATGCCGTCTGCAAAGCCCACCCTGACTGGCAGTTGTTTGTTTGTAGTTCTCTGAATTCCAATAAGACTTAAATAGAACAAAACTTAACGGTTGTGACCTGATCTTGCATGAGGTTATAATCGCAATTCCAACCTATGCAAACAAATTTAACCATTCTTGGAGTTACCGGTTCCATCGGTTCAACCTGTCTTGACCTGCTTCGCCAGAATCCAGGTGAATTTGTGCTTAAGGGAATTTCTGCCAATACTTCAGTGCAAAAGATGGCCGCCATCGTTTTGGAATTCAGACCTGAGTTTATTCATTTAATGGATGAAAATTCGGCGCTGGAGCTAAAATCAATGCTGCCAGAACACAAAATTGAGTGTGGCATGTTAAGCCTTTTGGACTGGCTTGGCAGAAGTGAAATGGAAATTGTATTGGCTGCCATGGTGGGAAATGTCGGCCTAAGACCCGTACTGCAGGCATTAAATTCTGGAAAGACCGTTGCCTTAGCCAACAAAGAGACTTTAGTCAGTGCTGGGCATCTGGTAAAAGAAGCCTTATCCCAAAACCCTGTTGCCAGAATTATTCCCGTTGATTCAGAACACAGCGCAATCCACCAATGCCTTAGAGGTGAAAATTACAATGAAATTGAAAATGTGATTCTGACTGCCTCTGGTGGCTCATTTCGGACATACAGCCTGGAAATGATGCAAACAATTTCCCCGGCAGACGCCTGTAAACACCCCAATTGGGATATGGGAGCCAAAATTACCGTTGACTCCTCTACGCTTATGAATAAGGGCTTAGAGGTCATTGAGGCCCATTGGCTGTTTGATATAGACTATGACCAGATTCAGGTAGTGGTTCATCCGCAAAGCATTATCCACTCCCTAGTTAGTTTTGTGGACGGAACGGTAATGGCTCAAATGGGGAATCCAGATATGATGGCCCCAATAAGCTATGCCTTAAACCGGGGCACGAGCAGAAGTATGCTTAAGTCCATGAAAAGGCTGGAGTTGACAAAACTGGCTCGGCTAGACTTTGAAGAACCTGATTTACTGCGTTTCCCCAATTTGAAGCTGGCTTATGATGCTGGCAAAATTGGGGGTAGCACGCCCTGTGTATTGAATGCCTCAAACGAGGAAGCTGTGGCCAGATTTTTAGCCGGCCAAATCGGTTTTTTGGATATCTCCAGAATTAATCAGCGGATTGTGGAAAAACATGCCTCTGTCTCTAATCCTGGACTTGATGACATACTTTTTTGGGATGAATGGGCCCGAAACCAGGCTAGGCAGGCTTCATGAGAATTGGTCAGGGATTTGATACTCATGCTTTGGTGCCGGGTCGAAAGCTCATTTTGGGAGGGGTCGAGATCCCGCACCCAACCGGCCTTTTGGGACACTCTGATGCCGATGTTCTGGCCCATGCAGTCGCTGATTCGATTTATGGGGCTCTTGGCCTGGGCGACATTGGCATTCACTTTCCAGATGGCAATGTTGCGACTAAGGATATGGACTCCAGAATTATATTGAGACATGCTGCTGAGTTAATGAATTCCCATCAGTATGTTTTGGGTAACCTAGATATAACCGTGATTTGTGAGGCACCTAGAATCAGTACCTACAAACAAAAAATCATCTTCAACCTCGCAACCGATCTCAACGCAGATGTTTCCCAAATCTCGGTTAAAGGGAAAACTACTGAAAAATTAGGATTCACAGGACGGAAAGAAGGGATTTCTGTAATGGCTGTGGTACTGATTAAGGAGAAACATGGCTGAACTTTTGCTCTCTAAGCCACAAGAAAAAACTGATCCTGGCAAGGCCATTGGCAACAAACCCCTGCTGCCATCTATTTTTTCTCCACAGGATGTTAAGGCACTAAGAGCAGACGAGCTTAAGTTACTTGCTTCTGAAATTCGTGGCTTTCTCATTGATAGTTTGGCTCAAACTGGTGGGCATCTGGCTCCAAATCTTGGAATTGTGGAGCTGACATTAAGTCTGCATAAATTGTTTGATCTTCCCAAGGATGAAATCATCTGGGATGTGGGCCATCAGGTTTATGTACATAAACTGCTAACAGGTCGCAGACATCGATTTGACACTCTCAGACAGTATGGTGGTTTGTCAGGATTCTCAAACCGTGAGGAATCTATTTATGACAGCTTCACAACCGGGCATGGAGGCACCTCCATTTCGTCGGCCTTTGGGAAAGCCTGTGCTAGGGATCTCATCGGTGGCAAGGAGCATCTGATCGCCGTCATCGGGGATGGAGCCATGACTGAGGGTATGGCTTTGGAAGCTATAAACCATATTGGGCACACACAAACCCGCCTAATTATTATCTTAAACGATAACGGTATGTCCATCGCACCTAATGTTGGAGGCTATTCCCGCTACTTTGACAGGGTTCGCAATGAGCCCATGTTTCGCTCGGGTAAAGAATATCTGACCCATCTGGTTAAAGGTATCCCCAATTACGGGGATAGGATGTACCACCTCATGTCCAAAATGAAGGACAGCTTTAAATACCTTTTAACTCCAGGGGTTATTTTTGAGGAGCTTGGGCTTAGGTATGTCGGGCCAGTTGACGGGCATAACATTTCTGAACTTATGGAAGTCCTTGGCGAAGTGAAGTCCTATAATCGGCCTGTTTTGTTACATGTCAAAACCATGAAAGGTAAAGGCTTTTCGCCTGCTGAAGACACTAGTTGCAAAGGTGCAAAATGGCATGGTGGCGGGCCTTTTGACAAAAGTACCGGTAAGTTTATTGCGGCTGGCGATCAGAGACTAACCTATTCCTCAATCTTTGGTAACAAAATGATTGAACTTGCTCAAACTGATAAGAGCCTGTGTACCATTACCGCGGCAATGCCTGATGGCACTGGGCTTTCACAATTTGCCACTAAATTCCCCGATCGCTTTTTTGATGTGGCGATGGCAGAACAACATGGGGTCACTTTTGCGGCTGGTCTGGCAAGCAAGGGACTAAAACCATTTGTGGCTATTTATTCAACCTTTTTACAAAGAGCCTATGATCAGATCATTCACGATGTCTGCCTGCAAAAGCTACCGGTGCGTTTATGTCTGGATCGCGGTGGATTAGTAGGTGCCGACGGCCCTACACATCACGGGGTTTTTGATTACGCTTATCTTCGCTGTCTTCCCGATTTGCTTTTTATGTCCCCGAGAAATCACGAAGAGTTTGACTTGATGCTTGAAATCATGCAGGGGCACGACTCAGGACCAAGTGCCATTCGTTATCCTCGCGGGGCCTCGCCCGATAATTTGCCCAAGGGCTCTGTGCCACTGGCTATTGGTAAGGCCGACAAATTAACCGATGGAGAAGACCTAACAATTGTAGCCATCGGTACAATGGTTTCCCATGCCATCTCAGTGGCAGAGTGCCTAAAAACAGAATTTTCTATTCGAGCCACTGTCATTGACGCGCGATTTGTAAAACCACTGGATGAAGACCTGATTCTTCAGGAAGTTAAGCGCACAAAACACATAGTTACCATTGAAGAGGGTACCGTCACAGGTGGGTTCGGTAGCTGTGTTTTAGAATCTCTTTCCAAAAACGGTGAATATCCAAAAACTCTGGTACTAGGGATTCCCGATCAGTTTGTAACCCATGGGGACATTCAAAAACTGTATCAACATATTGGACTGGATGTACCCAGTATAGTAAAAGCTATCAGTACATGGTATCTGCGAAAGGATGCTTAATTCATGATCAAGGACAACCAAATTCAAACGATGGACCAGGTTCCAGCCTTTCAGGAACTGGACGAGAGTCTCTACTCTACCCTTGTTCGTCAAATGGAATATCAGAAAAACACCATTAATCTATTGCATTTACAATTGAAACAGAAAAATGGTGGAGACTGGCAAAAAAATCTGGAGGAAAAAGACAGAATTATTGCATCACTGGAACAAAAACTTGGGGACCATACACCGGAATCTAACCCCAAGTTAATGGAGCAGTTAGAGGAACTGGAAGCAGAAAATATTGAGCTTGAAACCAGACTAAGAGAGAAAAATGAAAAAATTCGCTCCTTGGAAAAGCAATACAATGAACATCTGAATCGGCTTAACAATCAGTTGCAAGAGTATCGTGAAACCCTGGATGGTCCAACTTCTGAGGAAAACAAACAACTTCATTCACAACTTCAGATAGCACGGCAGCAGATTGAGCTTTTGCAACAAAAACAAATCCAGACTCAAAAGTTACAATCCACGATTGAGGAGTTACGCTCTCGACTAGGCAACGAAGAAAGACTGCTGGTTGAAAATGAAACTCTGAGACATCAGATCGACAGATTGGAAAACCAGTCTGAGCAACCTGATGGGGTAAATCATTTAGAAGCTAACAAAGAGATTCCAACCGATTATGCCTTGGTTGAGCCTCTGATTCATCTGATGCAAGCCGCCGAGACTAAAGATTACTCCCAGCTTAATGATCTGTTAGCTCAACTCGCAGCTAGCTGTGGCATCTCGGCCTTTGAAAGCGTGGGGCAACCCTTTGACAGTTCCAGGCACCATATTTCAGAAACTGTTTTCTCTTCAGAGCTGGAACACAATTCTATCTTTCGCGAAATTTCAAAGGGATATTTGTATCAAGGTGAGGTATTTCGCAAAGCCAATGTGGTTCTTTGTCGCAATCCCCACTTCTGTCGCTCCTGCTCTACCCCTAACATCAAGGATTCCAGATACTGTTATCAGTGTGGTTCCAAGCTTTTAGACCAAAGTGACCTAAAAGAAAATACTAGGACCGTGAATGATGGAGAAAGTGCTCAGGCTTATGTCGAACTAGGCGAATCTTATCTTAGCCGCCGTGAGTTGCAGTTGGCCCATGATTCTTTTGTTAAAGCAAACATTCTTAACCCCAAATCCGTCCCTGCCCAGCATGGGGTTATTCTGGTTGAGGAATGCCGTGGAAACTATGAGGAATGTCTGAAGCATCTATCAAAACTGGCAGAATTGCCCGGAACCAAGAAACTTGTGTCTGGTCTGGAAAAAAGGCTGGAACAGAAAATGCGCATACTGGATGCCTTGCAAAGTATCATATAACTCGGTTGAGAAGTCTCTTTTGGGAGGGCTATATCTATGATGAATTTAATTGTGGGAGCCGTAAAACGAGGTGCGTCTGATCTCCATATAAAAACAGGCTCCCCCATTAAAGCTAGAATCAATGGCACACTGTATGCCCTTTCCAAGGACAGATTGACCCAAGAACAGGTTTTGGCAGTAGCATCCAAGATCATACAAGACCCTCAGGTTCGTCAAAACATTAACTCCCTAAGGGAGCATGACTGTTCTTATGGAATTCCTCAGGTTGGACGGTTTCGCGTCAGCATTTTCAGACAACGCGGTTCCTTTATGATCGTGATGCGAGTAATTTCCAATGATATTCCGACCATTGAGTCTTTGCTTTTACCGCCGGTGCTGACCACACTTGGTGAGCAGGAAAGAGGGCTTATTCTAGTAACCGGAGTAACCGGAAGCGGGAAGTCTTCTACTCTTGCTGCCCTCATTCAGCACATGAATACAACTCAACCAAGGCATATCATAACCTTGGAAGACCCAATTGAATTTTTGTATCGGGATGATAAATGCTCCATTACCCAAAGAGAAATCGGCTCGGATACCCAATCCTTTCATGATGGGCTTAGAGCCGCTCTGAGGCAGGATCCCGATGTGATTCTGATTGGGGAAATGCGCGACGCCACCACAATTGACACTGCCTTAAAGGCCACAGAAACCGGCCACTTGGTTCTGTCCACTCTACACACTCCAGATGCTGCCAAAACAATCGGTAGATTGATTGCTGTGTTCCCGCCTGAAGAGCAAGATATTGTCAGGATTCGCTTGGCTGACAATCTAAATGCCGTAGTATCGCAAAGACTGGTGCCAAGAAAAAGTCTCGATACCAGAATCGCAGCCGTAGAAATTATGTTTAATACTCAGGTAATCAAAGACTGCATATTGGATCCTGCTCGAACAGAACTCATTCCCAAATATATTGCCGAGGGTAAAAACCAATACGGTATGCAAACCTTTTCTCAACATCTAATTGAATTGGTAAAGGCTGGTCTGGTGGATGAAAAATACGCCAAACGCGCCAGTTCCAATGCTGCAGACTTCGATGTAGATTTGGCACTAGGCCATAGTGAGTACCTGGATTCTGATATGCCAACCGGTAATATTTTCTCTGACTGATGGGTAGCCTATGGATAAACCTTCTGAAAACTCCTGGATTCAAAATACTTTAGCCGAGCAGATCCTACAGTTGAGCAAAGAAAACGAGCTCCTTAAGGAAAAACTTAGTCAGCACCCTCTAAAAAACGATACCAAAGCGGAAGAGATTGTTACGGCTCCTAACTCGACAGATTCCGAGGAAATCAAGCGCTTACGGGACATCGTCAAAGATTTGGAATCTCAGTTATTACGCTACCGCTCCCGTTGGTATTTTGTGGTATTTCAGTGGCTGTTTCAATTCGTGAATACTTGGTTCATTCGTTTTCCCCTAGCCCTGATTTTATTGGCGTTTCACATCACTGCAATTTTCTCTCATCGCTTTTTTGCCAAAGCTTAACCTCGGTGTTTTCTGAATCGCCCAGTCTGAACCGCTGTAATAAAGCCAAGGATCTTTCAATCTCCTCCCTGTGATGAAGGTAGGTATGATGCAAGGAACAGAGAGTGGTCAAATTC
>DITF01000062.1 GCA_002422125.1 bacterium UBP17_UBA6191 | reverse complement strand
CAGTAACAGTGGGGTTTGTCCCAGCATAATTTGGGTAGGCATGTCGCCTTTGTCAGACGCATCGGCCTTCCCATTGACTAACAGGGTGCGGTTTTGACTTTCGCCCTCGCCTCTTTGCACCACAATAATGTTGGCCCCAGGATCCTCAGCGTAAAACAGAACCTTAGAGGTATTAAAGTCGGGCTGGAATACATCTCGTAAGCTGATTCCCTCTGACTTTCGAGTAGGAATTACAGTGAACGCGTTCATATCCCAGGGTAGCATCCACTTCGACAGACAAAAGAAAAGACTTCCCAGGCATAGTGCGGACAGAAGTCGCGGTTTGTTCTGATAGATACAGTATGTCCCTAACAACATGTAGGCCAATCCGCAGGCAAAGAACAGTAGTTCCAGGCCCAGCCAGGGTAAAAGAATCAGTGAGGCAATCATGGCCCCTAAAACATTTCCCCAAGTGTTCACAGCATAGACTCGACCAGATATGGCCCCAAGGTCTGAAATTTGATTGGCGTACATATGTAGAAAAAGGGGAATGGACATACCAATAAAAATGGTTGGTGGCAGCATGATCAAGACACACAGAAAGACCTTAAATCCTTCCGATAAAAACAAGGCCGATTCTCTGGAAATCAAAAGTGAGTTCAAAAACTTGCTTAAGGCTGGCAGATAAGGATACCCATTAAGGCTGATAAGCAGTAAGGCTCCGGTACATATCATGGTCAGGCCCAACCAGAAAATCTGCGGTGTAATTTTATGCAGATAGAGCTTTAGAACCTGAGATCCCAGAAAAATTCCAAATATAAAACAGGCCAATACGATGGCAAAGGAATAAGTCGATGATCCTAGCACCAAAACAAAATAGCGCGTCCAGGCAATTTCTAGGCTAAAAGACAAAAATCCGGTAATAAAAATAAAACCCAGCCAGTGTGTCTCCAAGCGGGCTTCCTCTGTGCGTTTTGTCTGGGCTTCAACGGTGGGGACTGTCGCCATGGATGGCCAGATGCCAGCTATCAAATAGGCAATCAGAGCCAAAGCCAGATTGCCCATACCCAGACCCATCAAGGAGGCCTTTAAGCCAAAGGTGGGAATCATGTAAAAGGCCATGATCAGGGAGCCTGAGGCCGCTCCCAAGGCATTCCAGGCATAGAGGCTGGCTGCCTTCTGCCCAATCTCTCCTTTAAACTCAGTAGCATAACGAAGAACGGCCGGAAATGTGGCTCCCATGGCTATGGCTGGGGGTAACAAAACTGAGGCGGCTAGAAGTACCCTTAGGGGAATCAAAAGGGTGGTTGTGTCGGAATGCATTAGAACCTCTGTGGCCAGCCTCTGATAAAACTCCCCAGCCCCTTTCATCAGTGGTTCGTACAGTAAAATTGTATAAAGCCCGATTCCAATTTCAAGTCCGCAGTAAAACTTAAGCGAACAGGGTAGTCGATCACTGACTTTTCCCAGAAGCTGGGACCCAAGGGCTAGTCCCGTCATAAAGACACAAAGAATGGCGGCGTAGGAGTAGGCACTTACCCCAATAAATTCCAAAAGAAATTTGGACCAAAGCACCTGATATCCCAGGCCAACTGCTCCTGAGAAATAAAAAAGCATCAGTAGGGAGGCTAACTTCATAACAACAGATTCCCTCTTCTTTGAATCTCCAGAGGCATGAGGGGGAGGTAACTCAATAACATTTCGTCATAAAACTCATCGGGGTGAGCCAGATACACTCTTATGACTTCAATAAAAAGCTCTGGGTCGGCTAAGTAGCAGGAGTGTAAAAATGTGATGGCCATTTGTTTGGGCAGGGGATGAACCACCTTGACAAGCACTTGGGCGGCCTCAGAAGGCTGATTGCTACTGAGGAGAAGATTGGCATAAAACAGGCTGATTTGAGGGTATTTGATTCCAAATTTCTGGGCTAGATCTTTGGCCCCATCCAGCCAGAATTTTTGGGCTTCTGCATCTAGTTGTGTTTGAATGAGAATGGAGCTTAAACGAAACTCCAACAGACTGTTACCCAAATCAATCTGCTCTTTTTCATAGTATTCTGTCAGTAGGCTGAGAACCTCTTGGTTGTCCATGGGGGTTATATAGTCGTTCCAGGTGGTTTTAATCTCGGGGACATGGGGATAAAGACTATAAAGAGCGTCCATCCACTGCTTTTGTAAATTGCGTTTAGGGCTGTACACAGTGCTGTGAAACTCCTGATGCAAACGCATATACTGATCTCTTAAAAGCCCAAAACGATGGATAAAAAGCTGGGGTGAAGCGTAGAGACGATCATCGTTTCGGTATAAAAGCGATGGGAGTTCCTTTTGAAACAATTCCATGGGGGCCTGGTGTTCAAGCCAAAGATTGTCCTTAGTGTTTAGTCTTTGACCGTAAGCGGCTAAAAGGCTAACTTTTTCAGGGCTGAACATTTGTGTACTGAAGAGGGTAAACACATCTTCACAGTCAGCTAACTTCAGATTTTTGGCCACTACTGGTTCTTGCATTCTTTGGGAAATCTGATTCAAATCTGGTTGTATTGGGGTTTGGGAGCCCATCAGGAATAGATCGTTATTGCGACCATGAAAGACATAAACAAAGGGATAGACCTGACGAAAAGTTTTTAAAATTCCAAATACGGTGCTGTCACTGATTTCATAGGCCTGAAGCCACTGTAAAAAAATGCCTCCTTCACGAAGCCGCCCCTTGGTCAGTTCATAAAAATCCAAGGTGAAAAGGGAGCCAATTCCGGCAATCCAAGGATTGGAGGGTTCGGATATGATCACATCATAGGTTTTGGGAGTGGTGATAAGGTAATTGGCGGCGTCTTCCACAATCAGTCTGGTGCGTGGGTCCTCTAAGGGTTTTTGATTGACATGCTCAAAATGTACCGAGGCTTTGATAACCTTTTGAATAAGTTCCACAACTTCCAGACTTTTTAAGGGATGAGTCAGGGCACTGCCTACGGTTACTCCACTACCATATCCCACAATCAGAACATCTTCGGGTTTTTGATGCAGAAGCAGGGGAGTGTGAGCACATAAAATCTGGGTGATCATGTCCCCAGAATCAGTGGCATCGACTTTCCCATTTACAAACAAGAGGCGGGAGGGTGTTTTGTCATCCGTATCAATATCTTCAAGCACCATAACACTAGCGGCAGGGTCTTCTTCAAAAAACAGAACCCGGTCTTTTGTGGTGGTGGGATCAAAAATGCTGGCAATTCGAAATTCACTGTTTCTACGGCTAGGAGTCACAGTAAACATTAAGGGATCCCAGGGTAAAAGGAAGGAGAACATGATGGCAATGGCAGATAGGCTCATGGTAATTCTGTAGGCGTTTTTATCCTCATTTTTTAAGCAGTAGAGCCCTAAGAGCACATAGGATAGCGAGCAGATAAAAAAGAGGGTTTCCAGGCCCAGCAACGGCAAAAGCACCAAAGAGCCAATCAGTGCTCCCAATACATTGCCCCAGGTGTTAAAGGCATAAATACGACCGGATACCTGCCCCAGTTTTTTTACATCATCGGCAAACAGGTGTAAAAACAGGGGAATGGAAATGCCAATAAACACGGTAGGGGGCAGCATTACTGAAAAGCTGAGCATGATTTTAATCATTTCAGCCAGATAAAAGGCATATATATCAAAGGACAAAAGGCTCATAAGAAATTTGGAAATGGCGGGTAGGAGGGGATAAAAAATCATGCCAACCATAACCAGAATGCCGGTTGTACTAAGGGACAATCCAAACCAGACGATACTTCTTTTCATTTTGGGAACAAAAAAATGCAATAGAATGGAGCCCAGAAAAATTCCAAAAATAAACGAAGCCAGCACCACGGCAAAAGAGTAAGTGGTAGAACCAAGCACTAACACCATGTAGCGGGTCCAGCCTATTTCTAGGGTAAAGGATAAAAACCCAGAGACAAATACCAGCAATAGCCAGCGCTTCTGACCGTCTGAAGCCGGTTCTTCCTTGTCAGAGGCTGAGTTTGTGGCCTTGGTGGGGAAGGGCCAGATTTTGGAGATAATAAAGGACATGAGGGCTAAAAAAAGATTGCCTAAGCCCAGAATCATCAAGGAGGCTTTAAGGCCCATCGAGGGAATCAGAAAAAAGGCCATAATCAGAGCACCAGCCGATGCTCCTAAGGCATTAAAGGCGTAAAGTCCGGCGCTGCGACTGCCAATGTTATCTCTTTCGCGGGCGGCATATTTTAATACGGCTGGGAAGGTGGCCCCCATGGCGATGGCAGGAGGAAACAATATTAAGGCTGCCAGAAGGGCTCGGGTGGAGGCTAATAGCAAGGTTGGGGCATTGGAATCAAGCAGTTGACTGGCGGCCACGCGATACATGCTGCCAGCACCAGTCATGAGGGATTCATAAATCAGAATTGTGTAAATCCCGATGCCAAGCTCCAGAATACAGTAAAACTTCAAGGGGCAGGGTAGCTTGTCAGCAATTTTTCCTAACCACTGACTGCCCACGGCCAAACCGCTCATAAAGACACAGAGTATGGTGGCGTAGGACCAGGCACTAATCCCGATAAATTGTAAAAGAAACTTGGACCACAGTACCTGATAACCCAGTCCAATGGCCCCGGAGATAACAAACATTATCAACAATAAGACAAAATTCATGGCCTAAAACACCCACTTGATAAATAGTCCAAACCCCAGACCAGTATCTGCAAACTCACTGTTACGAATTTTTCCAAATCCTTGCCATGCAAAAAGGCTCAAGTCAAGATTGCTGGAAAGATTATACGAGATCCCCGGTTGAAAAAATATGGAATCATCCTCTAGGTTGTATTGCAGGCTGGAAAAAAATGTCTTTAAGGGTTCCAGCTTTTTTGTCAGACTAAAGCGTAGATACTGTCTTGAGGAGTTCCATAACCACCTCTCAAGGATAGGTCCGTGAAAAATGCTCTGGTTGAGCTGAAGTAAATTTTTGGCTCCTAGCTCGTGATAAAGATAGGCTATGGATATAGAGTCATCACTGTTAAGCCTTTTTTCCAGTCCTAGGACTCCAGCCAGAGCATAATTGCCGTTTCCGTTAAAATAGGCATCGACTAATGGATCTCTTTCAATCAAACCTATCTCGGCATGCAATCCAAGTTGCTGCATTTCTCCCTCAAGGGAGAGTCCCAATAGTTTTCTTTGGCGAAATTCCCCCAAAACCAATTCCATATCTAGGCTGCCGACTAATTGGCGGTATTTGGCAATGATGCTTTCCCGTCCCTGATTGGCCCTCGCAGTAATGATAAATTCTATTCCCCCTGTATCTCCCAGAATTTTTTCCAGGCGCAGGGCATCTATGCCAGGTTTGTAGGTAGTGTCAAGACTTTGGGGCGAGAAGGGGTTTAGGACATCCAAAACCGAAAAGGAGCGGCCTTTACCTAAAGTGATTGCCTGTCGGCCCAAGGTGAAGGAGTAGGGGCCAAGATCCTGGGAATAGTTAAATCTGTCCAGTCTCAGCCTGCCCCTTAGATTGTCATTACCATTCCAGTCCAGATCCTTGATTTCAAAAGCTGTAGCCGGGTTTACTCCGGCACCTGCCCCGGATGGTAAAATCAGATTTTGAGAAGATGAGGGTCTTATAGATGCCTCAAGGGCAGTTTCCAAGTGACCAGGACCAGTTTTAAAAAGAGTATCTCTTCTGATTTTCCATTCAGAAATATAGGCTGTGGAGGATAGGCCGGGAAAGTTTAAATTGGTGGAAGCTCTTTGGGCCGTAGATCGAATGGTGGTTTTGCCTTCAAGATGTTCCATGCCGGGCAAAAAAGCTTTGAAACACAAGAGCAAAAAAAACAGGCTAGCGATTTTCAATCTCAATCACCTTGCCGTCGCGCAAACGAATAACGGTTCTAGCCCTGCGAATGACTTCGGGATCGTGGGAGCTAAACAAAAATGTGACCTTGTCATCCTGATTTAAGGACTGCATTAATTGAAGCAGATTGTCAGCCGTTTCAGAGTCAAGATTGGCTGTGGGTTCATCGGCTAAAACAATGGCTGGTTTTAAGACAATGGCTCTGGCAATGGCAACTCTTTGTTGTTGTCCCCCACTCAACTGGGAAGGAAATCTGTCCCTTAGCTCTAACAGACCCAGGCGCTTTAACACGGGCAGGATCAGATCGGCATGTGAGAGATTTGGGATACCGCGAATTTGCAGGATAAACTGCACATTTTCATACACGGTCAGTACAGGCAAGAGATTGTAGGACTGGAAGATAAAGCCAATTTTTTGCAGACGCAGATTAGCCAGTTCGGATTCCGATTTTTTATGGGTGCTGATTCCATCAATTAAGACCTCACCGGGATCGGGTCGGTCGATGCCACCAATCAGATTTAAAAGTGTGGTTTTACCACTGCCAGAGGAGCCAGCTAGGACAGAAAAGTCGCCAGCAAAAAAGCTCAGACTGATGTCATCCACAGCCCGCACAGTACCGGTGGCTTGTTCGTAATGTCTGGACACGGATTTTAACTCAATCAGGGCTGACATAATACCTCCTATCGCATGGCCTCGGAAGGAGAAACGCGGTTTGCAAGAATTGCTGGATACAGGGATCCAAATAATCCCAGAATTAGCATGGAGAAGCTGATTAAACCCATGGCCTTAAAGTTCCATCCCGTATAAATAATTGGCTTTAGCAGAATGTTCCCGATCTCAATATTTTTAAGTTGAGAACTCAAATCGATTCCATATTTTTGAGTGTAGAGGCTTAATAGGGTACAGAAAATCAGTCCGATCACAATGCCTAAAAGCGATAACACGAGCCCTTCCATTACCACCATCAGGCTGATTTTTTCCTGCCTAGTTCCAATGGCTCGCATGACTCCGAATTCCCGGGTTCTTTCCATGACAGACATACATAGTGAGTTGACGGTACCAATGCCTACGATCAGAAACAGAAAAACCGCCAAAACAATACCGTTGATTTTGTCCAGGTTTATCATGGTTACAAGTTGAGGAATTGCTTCATCCCAGGGATACACTAAAGAATGGTGGGTATGAGATTGGGCAATTTTTATGGCCTCTTGCAGATCGTCAATTGAGTTAAGAAGGATGGCAGTTTCATGAATCTGATCCTTGATTTTAAGCAGGGATTGGGCATTTTTAAGTGGTAAAATGACTGTGTTTCTGTCCATATCCTTAAGGCCAGTCTCAATAATCCCTTGAATCCTGAATAACTGGGAATGAATCTCATTTTGTTTGTCCTGAACCATCAAAACAAATTTTTTACCTAGACCCAGCCCCAGTTTTTTCGCTAGACCTGAGCCTATGAGAGCATCTTGTTTTCCCTCAAGGAAATCCCAGGTTCCGGCAATCAATACTTTTTGTTGGAGCAGGGGGTGATTCAGAATCTCTTTTTGTAGCTCCATACCAATGACCATTACCCCCTCACTATTACGAGGACTTTGGGCCAAGGCGGGAATATAGAGGCGATGAGAGGATCTTTTACTGAATGGTTTTAAGGCTTCTGTGACTTTTAGGGCCTCGTCGATAGGAATCAAATCATGAACTTCACGATCTATTAGCCATTTGGGATGGTACAAAACCAGATGGCCTGGTCCACCTTCAACCCCCATATCTATCATGCTTTGATAACTGGCTATCTTGATATTGGCAAGGTAACAACATAAAAATACGCTACCGGCGATACCAGCCATGCTGATCAGGCTTCTTAAGGGATTGCGCCAAAGGTTGCGAAACCCTAGCCTGAAATAGAGCATTATCGTTCCCCCAAGGCCTGATAGAGCCGCTTTTTTAGTATATTGAGGGCTGGCAGAATGGTGGCCACAACCCCTAGAAGACAGATGAGGATAAGCGGGCTCATCAGGGTATCTATCTGGGGCCAGGTTCTTAAGGCAGGTCGAAATCCCAGACTACCCCAGTTAATTTCTCCAAACCAGGGGGTCAGATCGATGGGAAACACATAAAAGTATGTCACCAGAGTACCACCCACAATTGCACCTAAAATAGCCGCCCCAATTCCCAGGAATAGTCCTTCCAGTAATAAGAGCTTAAGGATCAGCCGTCTTTTTAAGCCCAGGGCCCGCAGGATGCTGATTTCCCGGTTTCTTTCCAGAATGGACATGCTCATGGTGTTGGTGGCAATCAGAATGACTGCCGAGTAGAAGATGGCCATGACAATGATCTGGCCAATAAACCAGTGATCCACCACTGTAGCAAGCTGAGGCAAATCGGTTCTCCAGGAAACTATACTCAATTCAGGGGCTCTTAATTGTAAATCTTTGACAAAGTCATCAATTTTAAGTGGATCTGAGGTTTTGCCCACCCATTCATGGGCCCTATGGGAAAGATTCATCAGGTTTTGCAGATCAAGAAGGTGTATCAGGGATAGCCGTCCATCCCGTAGCTGATCCCCACTGCTAAAAATTCCCTGTACCGTAAAAAGGCCAGAAGCAATTGTTCCTTCGGCTCCCTGCCCCATAACAATGATCTCGGCCCCAACTTCGGCCTTAAGTTTTTTGGCAAGTTCGCGGCCTAGAAGAATTCCACCACTGTTATGAGCCGTAAGCGGGTTTCCTACATCAAAATGCTGGTTGAGGCTAGTGACTTTTGCTTCCAGCTTAGGGTCAATGCCTAAAATTTCAACTGGTAAGGAGCGCATGTCTTCATCACTTCCAGAGGACATTAGAAACATACCTCTTAGGCGGGGGCTGAAATGAACCGCAGGAGACCTTAAAGCAGGCAGGATTTTAGCGGTCAGGGTATGGTTTAGATCGGGGTCTGATTCTTTAAGCAGGGACTGTATGCGAAAGTGCCCCTGATATTGTTCGGTGGCCGATAAAATTAGGGACCAGAGGTTTCCGTCGTTTAGGCTTAAGGTGACAATCAGTAGGGAACAGGCCATACTCATGGCTAAAAGGGTCAGAGCAGTTCGGCGGGTGTTTCGTCGCAGGTTTCTTAAGGCCATGCGCCATAACATCAGTTTTTCCTGCGTTTTAAGGCCTGCACGGAAAACATTCTCGAATCTAGGGGCAAATTAAGCTGAAGGTCCTCATAAATTACCGTGGTAGATTCCTCAGGACTGTCAATGGGCACAATACGCATCTGCATTGGAATCAGTCGGCCTTCCATCTCACGAAAGCCTTCCAGGATCATTTTTCTAACCAGCACAAAGTCTTCATCAAAATACTCAACTTCTGTAGCCACCTTTTCGGGAAGTTTGATGTGATAGAGAATTTTGCCCCAGACCACAGCGGAATCAGGCTTTGGCATTGCCTCAATCAGGGCCAGATCGGTTTGTTTGCGGGTAGATTTTAAGGAATACAGCTCCTCAATTTTATCGCCTTTAATTAGATCGTCATTGGTAAAATGTGAACCCATCCAAGAGTCCCCCATCAGGCTTGAAGGAACCTTCATGGTTCTATCAATATTGGGCATGTAGTTCCACATTTCCTGCTTGATTTTAAGCGAGGTGAGTCCCCTATCCTTAACAGGTTCTTCGATGCGGGCTAAAAACTTGTCTCGACCCTCTCCATACATGCTCATGACCATTTCACGGCTCCAGGAGCGTTTTTTAATAATCATTCTGGTTTTGGCATAGGAGGTTCTGGCCAGATGCTGAGTTTCAACATCACGGATGATATCGATGAGGTTTAATTCTTCCCCATACAAAAAACTCAGATTACTCAGTATGAAAACGATCTTCAATAAAGGAGCCAAATTTTACTCCATCCATAGGTTCTTCCCGAGCCTTCAGACACAAGAACCACAATGATATCATAAGAGCCAGGCAGGGGCTGATCCAGGTGAAAATGGGATCCAGATTTACTAAAATCAGGGGCAGAGTAGAGGCCAGAATCATGTGACAAACCATGGCCGCCTGACCAGTATTCACCTCATGAAATTGAATCAGCCAAAAGAGGGCTAGAAGATTTAAAACCTCAATGCGCAGGGCTGGATATAGCCATTGCCAATAGATACTGTTGTGAACCAGTGCCGGAACAATCACAAAGGTCAGACCTAAAATCAGTAATAGCGCGGGCAGATATCGTTTCTGACACAGGTACAATAGGGGAATCAAAGTCAGGCTCAAAAAATGGGCCGGCACACTCACAAGTTGCTCTATGCCCATGGGAAAAAATCCCGCAATCAGAAATCTTCCATACAGGGCTACAGCGATAAGGACTCCTGAGAACCTTAGTGTGGATAATGTCTGATAGCGGCGCATCAATAGATAAAATCCAATGCCTAAGCAGGCGGCAATCCAGACATCCAAAAGCCGCATCAGCGGCAGACTCTGTTGCGAAAAGATTAAGGCGGCCAGACCACTTAGAATGGCAATGGGCCGTAAGAGGCCCAAGTCTCCAAAGGGACGGGCACCCACACTGATGGACGCACCCAGGAATGCACAAAAGAAGGGAACACTGGCCGTAAAAATTTCTTCATAGGTTTTAGGAAAATGCAAAATCAGCCCCAAAGCCCAGATCCAGTAAAATATCAGGAGGTAACGCCAGATTTCAGGCATTATTCCCCCAGAGTCTCCAGGATTCAGCCAATTCTTTTTGCGATTTAATGTCTCGGATGGATATGGTTTGCAAAAGATCCCTGACCTGATTTTTATCACCTTCACGATAGGCAAGTTCAGCCAGCATCAAAGTAATTTCGGTGCTTCTGTGATTTAGCCCAATGGCTGCCTTCGCAAAGTAGAGTGCATGTTCCCGGACATCGTATTTCAGACAGCAGGCCAGACCAAGGCGAATCCGGTTTTGCCTGCGGTCTTCGGCAGAAAGGCCGGCAAAGGAGTCGGCTTTTCTTAAAGCCAACAATCCCTTGAGCAACAATTGTTTTTTTTCTGATTCCGAAGTGCCGGATTGGATTTTTTGCATACAGAGATTAAAGGCTTCTTCCTGTCTCTGTTCAGGGGCCTTGGGTTTGTCCGAAACGGGTGCAGGTTTTATGGGTCGAATTTTGTTTAAGAGGGAAGGTGGTTTGAATTTTGGTTCGGCAGCATTAAGAATCAGGGCACCAGGCCCAAGGCAGAGGAGTTCAAGAATTTTTCGTAGCATGCCGGGTCTATCGGGTGGGACAAGGGCCCAATTCAGTCCCGCAATGCACATTGTGAGACGCTATAGGCCAGGAATAACAAAATCGGTATACTTGAGAAACATTTTGAAAGGCATCTATGCATTCGATCCAATACCAAAGAATTGCCTTCCTCGGAGCAGACGAGGACTTTTTGGTTCTGAAAAGCTTACAGATCAATGATTGCAACCTGGATCTGCATAAACTGGATTCAGAGCTAAGTCCAGAAGAATTGAACCGTTGTTCTTTTGACATACTATTTCTTGATTACCGCTGGTTGTCCCAGCATTTCAGGAAAATACGAGATTTTAAGGACTGGAGGGGAAACCGAAAAATTTTTTTGCTTCATCCCCATGATTTGAAAATAGACTCCCTGATTCGCAGTGCCGATGATTACCTACCGACTCCACTAAAGCCCCAACAGGCTGTGTCCTTTCTAAAACTGCATATTCTCAATCGACCTACGGTTTTGTTTGCTGAGGCTAGTCCTTATTCAGTCAATGCAGTGGCCTCAATTTTTTTGAATCAGAATATAGAATTTTTAGTGGCCTCCACTTCCGCAGATGCAGAAAAGCAGATGGAAGCCTATTGCCCGCAGTTGGTGTATCTCGACTTTTCCATGGCTGAGGATTGGGCGTCCAATATGATTCGGGACCTTAAATCAAACCCATATACCCAAAAAATTGGGATTATTCTTGTGTCTCAAGCGGTTGAGGTAGATGTAGTCGAAGACTGTTTAAATCAGGGAATCTTACATTTTGTAATGAAACCCTATGACGACTCTGAGATTCTTTTGATGACCAGATATTTTATGTCCCGTATGGTTCGAGGCAGAGAAACCATTCTGGTGGTAGATGATAGCCCTGTGAGTGTTGGACTGTTAAAAGAGTTTTTAGAGAGAGAACAATTTGAGGTGGTTTCATTTTTTGATGCGGTGGAAGCCTTGGATTACGCCCGTCGTTTCCCCCCCTCACTGATAACCGCAGACTATCAAATGCCGAGGATGGATGGATGGGAGTTTTGCAGGCAGATCAAGCAGCATCCCGTAACAAAAAATATTCCCTTGGTCATGATATCGGGTGGAAATGGGGATTTGGCCTACCGCAAAGCCAGAATTCTAAGGGTTGATGATTATATACCAAAACCCTTCACCCAAAATCGATTGGCCTATACCATCAATTCGGTTCTTTTAAAACATAGTATGCATCAGGATGAGCAGAATCGACAGGAAATGGAAAGAGAGCTCAATGTTGGTATTCAGATGCAGGAAAAAATGTTGCCGCCCAGAAGTCTGGAGCTGTTGCCCTTATTGCGGGTTGAGGCCTGGTGGGCACCAGCTCGGCAATTAGGCGGAGATTTTTATGAATACTGTATTGAAGATAAGCTGACCCCGGTTTTTGCCGTGGCCGATGTTTCGGGCAAGGGTTTGTCATCTGCACTAATGGCCACCGCTGGGCAGGCCTGTCTTCGTTCCAGTCTGAAGTTCACCCGTTGCCCGGACAGGCTTCTTGAGGCCCTTAATGATTTTGTGCATTCTGCCCGTCAGCCGGAACGGTTCATTACGGCCTTTGTCGTGCAGGTCGATTCGGTAAATCGCAGGATTCACTGGGCCTCTGCCGGTCACAACGGTATGATTTTATTGCACCCTGATTTGAGTATGGATGTACTTTCGGGGGTTGGTTTGCCCTGTGGTATGAGTGTTGGTGAGAAGTACGGCATGGACTCTTTGCCTTATGGCAGTGGAGACAGGTTGATTTTGTTTTCCGATGGGGTTTTGGAAGCCCAGGACAAACAAAAAGATTTTTACGGCAGAGAACGATTTTTAGATAGTCTGAGGCAATCGGCTGGCCAGTCTCCAGACAAAATGATTGCCCATATGCGCCGCGATCTGCAAAGATTTTGCGAGGAGGGCTCACAAAATGACGATATCACACTTCTGGTGCTGGAACTGCTGTGATTCGGGAATATAATACGGCTTCCAGAATCAGGGCAAATATGTCTAGGGAAACCAGTTGTTTTTCTTTGAGGTCCAAGAAGGATATGTTCTGAATCAGAATTAAGCCCAGAAGCTGATTGTTTGTATCCCACAGGGCCCGACCCAGAATAAATTCCACCGGCAGATTTGTTTCAGAATTCAGAGAAGGTTTTGCCAAAAGAAGCATTTTTTGAATCCAGATTTGGTTGGAGTCCAACTCAATTGGTACTGGTTGTACCTGTAACTCCTCGGATTGAAAACTCCCCATCAGCTTAAGAGTTTGTGAGTCGGACAGATAAAGAAGGCAGCCCTGGGCCTTTAAAATCTGGCAGGCGAGACGACTGATATTATGCCAGTCAGGCACATTGTCCTTGAGATGACAGTCAACAATGCCCAAGGCCAGATTTTCCAAAAATTGTTCCGGCAATTGACCAAACTGCAAAAGCCATTGATTCTCTTGTTGCAATTGATTGGTCTTTTCGCGTAAGTCGTCCTGATCCAAGGCCGCAGTTCTTAGCCTAGATTCCAGGGAAATTAGCTTTTGCAGGGTCTCTTCCCTTTTTTGCAAAAAAAAGGTGAAGAGAAATGCACTGGCCAATCCAGGGGACCATAAAAAGGCATTTTGTAAATAAACGGATTCTATGGCCTGCAAATGCGAGAGCTGCATTAGTGTTTGAACTATGATTAAAAGGATGGCCAAAAGCCAAGCCTGAAGGCCTTTTAAGTGCCACGCAGCAATACACAAAAGCACCAAGGACAAAAATTGGGTCAGGAGTAGACTTGTATTAGTATGCAAAAACATTACCCAGCTTATCGGTTGTGTTGATTTTCCCGCGAAGATTTGTGTGTTAGATTTGTTGGTCCAAGGGAGGAATTGTGCAGGAACAAAAATTTGATCTGATTGTATTGGGTTCTGGGCCAGGTGGGGAAAAAGGTGCTGCTCAGGCCGCGTATTTTGGCAAAAAGGTCGCAATTGTAGAACTGCATGATCGCTGTGGCGGTGCGGGAACCAATACCGGAACCCTCCCCAGTAAAACCCTCAGAGAAACATCCCTGACCCTATCGGGGCTGAGAGCTAGAAGCCTTTATGGTGTCGATTTGTCAATTCGCCGTCAGGCTACGGTATCAGATTTTTTATACCGGGAAAAACTGGTTAAAGATGCGGATCAGCAAAGAGTCAGAACTAACATTGAGCAGCATGGTATATCTCTGTTTCATGGATTTGGCAGATTTTTGGATTCCAATACCATTGAGGTTTTGAATAAGGACAAGAAGGTTACAGCAGTTTTAAGTGCTCCCACCATTTTGATTGCCACAGGCTCATCCCCTCACAGGCCGCCGGGATATGACTTTGATCATCCGGCCATTTATGACTCTGATGAAATTCTGGAGCTGGGGTTTATGCCTAAGTCCATGGTTGTTGTGGGGGCTGGGGTAATTGGTTGTGAATATGCCTGCACTTTTGCAGCCCTTGGGATTGAAGTGACTCTGGTAGATGGAAAAGACAGGCTTTTAGATTTTTTAGATGTTGAGGTTTCCAATACTTTGGCTGCGGCCATGACCGATTTAGGGGTCAATATTCGTTCTGGCCGTCGCGTGCTGGCATGTAGGCCATTAGAGCAGGGCCAGATTCAAATGGAACTTGATAATCAGGAGTCCGTATTTTGTGAAAGCGTGCTGGTTTCTTCAGGTCGCAACGGGAACAGCAAGGGGCTTGAGCTTGAAAAAGCCGGGATATCCGCCAATTCAAGGGGCTGTATTGAAGTCAATGACAAGTACCAGACAAAAGTGTCGCACATTTACGCTGTTGGAGATGTAATCGGCTTTCCAGCTCTGGCCTCGACTTCTATGGAGCAGGGCAGGGTGGCCATGGTTCATGCCTTTGATTTGAGTTATAAAACCAAATTGGCCTCTATATTGCCTTACGGTATTTACAGTATTCCTGAAGTTTCCATGACAGGTGAGACCGAAGAATCCTTAAAGTCCAAGGGAATTGACTATGTGGCTGGTCGGGCCTATTACAATAAAAATTCCAGAGGAATTATTATTGGAGACCAGCGCGGGTTTCTAAAACTTTTGTTTCTTCGTGAAAACATGCAACTGGTTGGTGTACACATTCTTGGAGAGCAGGCCTCAGAACTGGTGCATATTGGTTTAATGGCCATGCAGATGAATGCTAATGTCCATCTGTTTATTGAAGCCTGTTTTAACTATCCAACCCTTGGCGATCTCTACAAATACGCCAGCTATGACGCCTTGCAGAATCGCAATAAAAAATACTCATCGGATCTACAATGACTCAGCCACCAAAAAAGCCAGCCACTAATTTGCCCACACAGTTTTCGGAATCAGAGCTTGGCCTGATAGCCAGTTGCCTGACTTTTATCTGGGATATCCTCAAGTGGCTGATTCTGGAATGGAAGCTGGAGGAAAACCAGACCGTTTTTGGATTAATTGTCGCAAAAATCGGAGCCATTGGGGCCATCCTGTTCCTACTGTGGATTGTGGTTTTAGCTTGGACTCTTATATTCGCCATTGTTATTGGCGGCGGCTAGAGACTCTTCACCCGGTGCTTGTGTTTCTGTTTCCAAGTCTCCCATGTTAAAATTAGACTATGGGCCCCGATCAGGATTTCAAACAAGCAGAGGTAGAAGAGCTTCCAAAAATTGGTCTGACGAACAATGTTATTTTTCGTCATATCTTTGCGAGCCGTGAAAGAAAAAACTACCTCTTGGCGATGGTCAATGTTCTTTTGGAGCTTGAAGGCGATGAGGCATTCCAAAGCCTTGAGATCATAGATTCCATCCAATCCAGAGAAAACCTGAAAGATAGGGATGCCGTCGTAGATATTATTGCAGTGGATGGCAATGGCAAACAGGTGCATGTGGAAGTGCAGCTCATCAGCCATCCGGGATTTGTGGCCCGAATTTTATATTACTGGGGTAAGCTTTACACTAGGCAGTTGGGCCCAGCCGATTCGTTTTCCAAACTCAAGCCCACAATCTCTTTAGTCATCACGGATTTTTTTGTTTCCGATGAAGAAAAAAGACTCCATGCCCACTGGGGTTTAAGCTGTCGCTACACCAAAGAGGCTCGCTCCCACTTGATTGGCCTGCACTTTATTCAGCTTCCGGCTTTAGTTGAGGATCAGATCAAAGACCGGATGAACAAATGGGTTTATGCTTTTAAACATGGGCGGGAGATTCTACATTCAGAGGAAGTTCCCTCGTTACTTATGGAAGAAAAGGAGCTGGTTATGGCTATTGATGAAGCCAAAAAAGCACTGGTAACCGATGAGGATTTGCGCCAAAGAGCCTTAAGCCAGGAAATGATGATGCGCGATCGAATCTCAATTGTTGCGGATAATGTCGAGGCCGCCTTAAAAAGAGGCAGACAGGAGGGCAGACAGGAGGGCAGACAGGAAGGCAGACAAGAAGGTAGGCAGGAAGGTAGACAGGAAGGTAGACAGGAAGGAATGCAGGAGGGCGAACTGTCCGGACAGTTAAAAACTCTTTTGATGCTTTACAGAAATGGCATATTGCCCAAGGATAAAGCAGTAGAGCAAATGCAGGCTTTGCTGGGCCAGAATCATGATGATTTGGTGCAGTC
>DITF01000144.1 GCA_002422125.1 bacterium UBP17_UBA6191 | reverse complement strand
TGGATCGAAGTTGCCAGAATAGGCATATGAATTGAGTAATCCTGCCCAAACTATAATCGCCCTCACCATCGAAAAACTGCCAATATTTTACGACCCCAATTCGGCAATACGGCCAATTCTTCACCAAATTCCAGGAAATTTAATTTGGAAATCCTTACGATGGCAATTTGGGCGGTAACAATTCAAACAGAAAAAATGAGAGAACTACATAGTATGAACGCGACAACTAGATTGACAAACACCGACCGGTTCATATCGACAACAACATCTCTATTTCAGATGTGTTTAGTTGATAATCACTCACGATGTCCATATTCACATAAAATAGCCTACTAGCGGTACCTTCACTGAAAAGAATTCTAGGATCTTCTGAAGATGGTTTGGAATAGCCTAGTTTCTTAGCAAATTCAATGGCTTCGTCTTCAGATACACAGCAACGAACGGGATCGATGGGGCAATTGTCTAACTGAAAGACGATCCAAATTCCCATTTTAGATACAAGATCGAGAGAAGTTTGTGTGACCTTTACCTGTTTTATTGAATATAAATATTTGCTTTTTTTATTTCTATAGTACTGTACATCACTGATAGACGACGGGACTTTAATCAAATTGTTTCTTGAGACAAACCTCAAAAAACTGTTCTCACTAGAAAAACAAACCACTGGGAAGCTACGATTTTGTGATGGATGCGAACAAACTACAATTAGTATATTGGCCATTCTGGTTATCTCTTGGGTGGAAATTTTTTATCACAGTCTTGAATTGCTTTGACTTCAAGTGCTTTTGCCACATTGAGACAACGCAGGATTCTGTCCCTATTTTCCGGAGTGTTTGGGATAGTCGCACAGATTCTTCTGGCTTGTTGTCCCTTCTCAAACGCAGCCTTTAGGCAGCGTATTCGTTTTGTAGCCGCTTGATCACAACTAGAAGGTTTCAGTGCCTTCCCCAATTCATCCCCAACTCGATATGCCGCGTAACCCGCAAAAAAACCACCAACAAAAAAACCAATAGGCCCCCCGACAGCTCCGCCCGCAGCCGCTCCGGCAGCCGGAGCAACATACCCACTCGGATCGCTGTTATTGATTGGGTCCCCATTCACATAGGAGTACCAGTTATTGCCATCCTGCATAGGGTCAACTTGGGTAAAGGTGCCATTGCAAGAGTCCATAAACCGACCACGGTAGTAGTAAAGGTTGGCGGGCAGATCAAGGGTTCTGCCAGTGTAGCCAAAATCCAGATTGGCCAATGGGTCCCCGTCTCGTAACCCTCCGAAGGCATAATAGGCAAATGTTTGTTCTGGGGTTTGGTTGGATGTGTCAGTGATGGTGCCCCGTACACTTTGCAAATGAACGGTGAGCCATGTAGTAAGCTCGCCATCTGGGGTACGCATGAACAAGCGTTCATCGTAAGTGTTTGGTATAGAAGTGATGGTTAGAATGGGAGTATTGGTTTCGCTGAAAGTGACAAATTCAGACTCCTGATCAAACAAAAAGCGTTTGGTTTCTCCCTGTGGGTTGGTGGCCGAAAGGCGCAGGTCGGACTCTGGATACCAGTCGTATAAACTGGATGTTCCATCGGAGTAGCGCACAGAAACCAGTTTGCCACGGGAGTCGTAGGTAAAGGTGGTGGTTCCCTCCTGAGTATGCTCCTTAATCCGCCGGCCATCCCCGTCATACTCAAAAGCCTGAGTCATAAGAGTGGTGTTATCCAAAGAGTACTCTATTGAGGCCAGTCGGCCAAATTCATCCCATATTTGGGAACGAATTACGGAGTTAGGATAAGTAATTTGGGATAGCCTTCCGGCTGTAGTATAAGCAAAATTTGTAGAGCTATTCTCTTCTTGTATCTCACTCAGTCTTCCAGCACTATCATAAAAATACTGGGTCAACTCAAAACTCTGATCCGTAGTATTCAAGAGCATTCGGCTTTGTCTGCGGCCATCTCCATCATACTCGTAATAAATCTGGCGGTTTAAGACCGGAATGTCCATCATCGTCATACGATTCATTGCATCGTAAGAGCGCAAAACCACTATGGCGGCAGAAGAGACTCTTAAAAGATTTCCACTGGAATCATGGCTTAAAACCACTGTGGACTCCAAGCTTTGGCTTATATCCCGCCAGCGTATTTCAAATGGATAACCATTGCTGTCGTAATCTACTTCTCGTGAGTTCCCCTCTGGCCAGACCTCACGAATCAAACGATTGGATAAATCGTATTCATACGCATAAATATGTCCCAAAGGAGTTTCTCTTTCAATCATGCGCCCAAGCTTGTCGTAGCGGGTAAGCCAAGATTGATTCGCTTCATTTTTGTATTCTATTTGACGGCCTTCCTTGTCGTAAAGATAACTAATAGAATGCCCCAATGGATAGCTTTGAGCCAGAACATGGTTCTCATGGTTAAAGGCAGTGTGAGTAAACATACCTGTTGGACTAGTTGTTGCAATCTGTCTGCCTCTGGCATCATAACCATAGGTGCTTACAAGCTGTGTTTCCAATCCAATCTGAGACACAGAAGTTAAAAGCTCTCCGCTTTTATGCGAATAGTGTGTAGTAATCCCATCAGGATCGGTTTGTATAGTCATGGCCCCGTTGGCAAGGTATTCATATTCCAACTTTGCCCAATTAGGCAAAGTTTTTTATGTCAACAAATTCCATGGATTATTTTATTATTTTTCAATTTTTTTCCTGAGCCCCAGGAAATGGCTCTAAAAAAGACAGTTTTATTCTTCCTGAACCTCTGGAGATGCTTCCCAATCCACTAAAACAGTAGCCGATTGGCAAATGGATGTGTAAGTTCCCACAATTAAACCCATGAGCATTACCAAACTAAAGCTATGTAGTCCAGAGCCCCCAAAATAAAACATGGTCAGCACTGGTAAAAATGTAGTTAAAGAAGTTTTGATCGTTCTTCCCAAAGTCTGGTTAATGGATGCATTAATCACGACTTCAATTTTTTCACGACGCATAAACTTCACATTTTCACGAATTCTGTCAAAGATAATAATTGTGTCATTTAAGGCGTAACCAATCAGAGCCAGAAAGGCCGCAATCGTCGCGGAGGAAAACTCTTCCTGAATTAAGGCAAATACCCCAAGTACTATCACCACAACCTGAGTAACTCCAACCACTGCAACTACCGCGTTTCTTTTATCAAATCGTACACCTAAATATACCAGAACCACTAAAATGGACAAAAAGACAGAAACCAGAGCGGCCTCTTTTAAATCTTCGCCTATGGTTGGCCCAATGTTCACAAACTCAAGGGCAGTAGCTGAGGGCCATTTTTTCTGAAGTTCAAGCTCCAATAAACGATCTGCCTCAGTTTCATTGGCCTTATCCATAATAAAGCCTGAGGTTATTTGAAACTCTTTACCAGCTCCACCTTGCAAATTAGTGCTAGAGGTTTCCACTACTGTTGGCTGCACAAATTTCTGAGCAAACTCTCCGGTGGCCAAAATGGCTTCAATTTCTGGTTTTGTTACATTTGTTTCATTAAAATGCACCTTCAGAATTGAGCCAGACCGAAACTCCACACTAAAATTAATTCCCTTTTGGAAAACTAAAAACAGAGAGGTCAGAACCAGCAACAGAGAAATCCCATAAAATGTTTTGCGAGAAGCTACAAAATCGATATTCACATCAAACCTCACTTAAACCGAGAATGCCCTGTTGTCTTTACCAACCATAAATGTATACATCAAAACTTTTGTCACGATTATGGCCGTAAACATGCTGGTCATAATTCCAATTGTCAATGTCACTGCAAACCCCTGCAATGGGCCAGACCCAAAATTAAACAGAATTAAACAGGTTAAAATCGTTGTGATATTGGAATCCAAAATGGCCGACAATGCTTTTTCAAAGCCAGCTTCTATAGCTGCAATGGCTGTTTTTCCAATTTGCAGCTCTTCACGAATCCTTTGAAAAATCAAAATATTAGCATCCACGGACATACCTACAGTCAGAATCAGACCAGCAATACCGGGAAGAGTCAAAGTGGCTTTCAAAAGAATCAAAATTGTTAGTAGCAACAACAGATTAAGGCTTAGTGACAGACAGGCAATCACCCCAGCCTTGCCATACCAGGCAATCATCAAAATAAAGACCAAAGCCAAACCCATTTGTCCAGCTCTCAAACCTCGGTTGACGGAGTCCTGCCCAAGAGTCGCGCCCACTTTTGCCTCATTTTCCAAAACCAGTTTGGAGGGCAAAGAGCCCGCCTTTAAAACATCCACGATACCTCTGACATAATTCACATCAAAGGCACCCTCAATACTACATTCCCCTGAGGTGATGGCTTCTTTAATATTTGGGGCCATGTAAACTTCTCCACCCAATACAATTGCCAACTGTTCGCCCACCATGCCACGGGTAAGCGATGCAAATATTTTGGCTCCCTCAGAATTAAATCGCAGGCTGATTTGAGGTTTCCCAAACTGATCAAAACTTGGGAATGCTCCATCAATGGTATCACCAGTTAAAGGAACCTCCCGTTCCAACAAATAAAATGTTCTTTCACCAGTAGGCTGCCCATCTTTGCCACGGGGAATGGTCGAAGGTACAATTTCATACCTCGGATCATTGGCATTTGCTCCAAACTGGACGGGACTATCAGCATGACCTGCCACTTTCTGAAACTTCAGAAGATCGGTCTGGCCCATTACTGCCTTTACCTGAGTTTCATCAAAATTTCCGGCCAACTGTACCCGAATATGAGAGTCATCATACCTTTGCACAACAGGCTCGGTGATTTTTAACATATCAATGCGATTTTTCAAAACCTCGACGGTCTTTCGCACTAAGGCCGCGTACTCCTGAGCAGATTGAAGCTCGTTGGGAGATTCCACCTTGTAGATCAAATCGATTCCACCGCGCAAATCCAAACCTAATGTGACTTCTCGCTCATAAAAGAATTTACGAAGTCCCCGAGGATCCCGCTCTAAGCCTAGTCTATCCTTTTCTGTGGCAAATACACTTGCCCACTCATCCTCGCTAATTTGACCATCTGAGTCAGCATCATATTGTTTGATGAATTGAGCGTCCTTTTGTAGGCGTTCTTTGTGATAAGCCCGAAAATCTACCTCTGTTAAGATTCCGTTCTGGTCAATGTCTGCCACAGTGGGAAAAATCCCTAGTGATGGTGCGCTTACATAGATACTGCCCAACAACAGGGCTAGCACCACGAGCAATTTCATTTTCAAGTTTTCTTTCATGCTGGATTCCTTTACACAGGACTAGATAGCCTCTTAAAGAGGACAAGGAGTATAACGAAACCCTAAAAAGCTGTCAAAGAAAAACCGCTGGAAAGTTATCTTTCCAGCGGTTTCAAAACAAAAAAACCAGATCTATTTCTTGGCCAGAATATCTTTGAATTCTTTTCCAGGAACAAATTTAGGCACTCTAGTTGCCGCAATTGTGATTTCTTTTTTTGTCTGGGGATTAATTCCCTTCCTAGCTTTGCGCTCGGCAACCTTAAAGGAGCCAAATCCGATCAGTTGTACCGAATCGCCATCCTTCAAACTACCCTTAATTGTGTCCAGAAACACATCTAACGCCTTACCTGCATCTGCCTGAGAAATAGAAGCGCGATCTGCAACAGCTTTGACCAGTTCCGTCTTGTTCATGAATCCTCCTAAAAAATTACCTAAATTTCGGAATTTCTCTTTTATACCAGATTGATTCAGGGAAGAAAAGCAATTCAGGCCGCTGATTGTGTAGAAAATTTGTGCATGAGCTCCCTGTAATAGGCACTAATGCGCAAATTTCCTTCCAGTTCCCAGGCTGTAGCCATCAGACCATACACCCTGGAATCTGCTCCAGATTCCTCTAAAACACTCTCTAAAACTCTTTTTGCCTCTTTGGAATCCAAGCGCTTTAAGGCCAGTTCGGCCAGTTGTGTTTTAAGACCCAGATCCTTAACGCCACAAAGCCATGCTCCTTTTAACAAAAAATAAGCTTCATCCTCTTTGTTAAGATTTATGGCAAGACGAACCCCTGTCTTAAGATTCTCAACATCAAAAGGCGAGCGGCGATGAAATTTTTTGCACAAATCAAAGGCTTTTTGAAAGTTTTGAGCCTGCTCAAGGCAATGAATTCGAAGACGAAGAACCTTCAGATTGCCTGGAATCAAAGCCTGTAAAGAATGAAAGACCTTAAAGGCCCGTTCATAGTCAAAAACCTTGCAATACAAATTGCCTAATCGATACAACTGCCCCGCTCTATCCTTAGGCGAACATTGATGGTTTAGAAGTTCTTCCAGTGCTTGAATTTCAGATTCCTGATTTCCTGACTGTCTGGCCAGACTAAGTTTAAATTTTGCCAATCTGGGATGTGTTGTGTCACCGACATGTTCCAACAAATGATGCGCCTTACCCAACTGTCCCAAACTCATATAAATGCGAGCCTGAAGAAAAAGAGCCGAATCAGAGGAGGAGATTTCCAAAAACTTTAAAGCTTCCTTAAAATTTCCGATTTCAAAAAACACTCTACCCAGAGGCAAAGCCAGCTTCTTTTCCCAATATCCAGGTTGCTTTGTGCCTACCATAAGTCGGGCCAGCATCTGCTGGGCCTGGAGCCACATTTTGCGCTTAAAAAATTGCCGCGCCAAGCCTAACAAGACCTTTTCAGAAAAATGAAACTCTAAAAATCTCTGGGCCTGAACTTCCCACTGTAGCTTTCGTCCAGCCAAATTCAAGCACTTCAAATAATCCAAAAAAATTTTGCGGAACCGGGGAAAGGGTAAAACAATGGTTTCCAGTATATCGGATGCTTCAGCATATTTTCTGGTTAACATCAGGCCTCGAGCCGCATACAATCTGGATACCAATGAGTTTGGGTTGTCGATCTGCATTTTGGCAGTCAGCTTAAGCAGTCCGTCCACATTATGGGAGCGCAACTGTGCGTTTAAAGCATCAAATGTCTTTTTGGATATCTGAGTCGACATAAGACATCAGGCCTTTTAAGTTATCCAATACCGGATTCTGATTAAAAACTGCAGAACCCACCACAGCTAAATCCACACCCATTGCCGCTAATCTGGGCAAATGTTCTCTCTTGATTCCCCCGTCCACTTCAATAAGATAAGAATGACCCTTGCGCCACCGCACCAGCTTTTGAATCTTTTCTTCTACAAATTCCAGATAGATTTGACCACCAAAACCAGGATTGACTGTCATGAGTAAAATCAGATCCACAAAAGGTAACACCTCTGAAATTGTCTCTACAGGTGTTGCTGGATTTAAAACCACTCCTGCCTCGGCGCCCAGATTTTTAATCGATTGCAAGGTTTTATGCAAATGCCAGCAAACTTCCTGATGCACAATAATCCGATTGCATCCAGCTTTAACAAAAGCCTCCAGATGCACATCGGGATTTGTCATCATCAAATGAGCTTCCATCAAGCCCGGCCAATGTGGCTTCAAGCAAGCAATCAGCGGAGGACCAAAGGTTAGGTTTGGCACAAAATGACCATCCATGACATCCAAATGCAAAACAGAGATCCCCATTTGCAACAAGGCAGGCAAATCTTGATGCAGGCGCAAAAAATCTGCACTGAGTATGGATGGGGCAATCTGCATCAGCTAGCCCCCTGAAAAAATTTGTAGCAAAAGGAAAAGACAATAATCAGTACAGCAATAATACGGAACACAAACTCGGAATCTGTTTCAGAAGGCACCTGATTTTTCTGCCAAACTCTGGAATAAACATTTTCTGTAGCCGCAGGAATTGCCGGCTGCTCTCCTCTTAGAGCGTACACTACATCAAAAGCTGAATTTAACTGTTCCCGTTCTGTTTTCATTTCTGCCGCATTATGAAGCCTCAGAGATTCCTGCCATACCTTTTGAAGTTTCTGGATCAAATCGTCGATTGAATCAATCCTATTATCGGAATCTTTTCCGGAACATCTGACAAAAAGATCCACAATTGGACCAAAAAGGTCTTTTTGTGACTGATTTTTTCTGGTCTTTAGCCTAGCCATAAAGTGAGCTCGCTCCAGATCTACATGGCGACGATTGCCCGTAAAGGGGATCTGATAACAAATCAGTTCGTACAATAGACAGGATAAAAAGTATAAATCCGGGGTTACATCGCGGATTTGATCTGGGCTGAGGTCATTCATGCGCGAGGCCGTGAAGCGTAAAAGACGAATTTCTCCCTCGGGATTGATGAACAGATCCTCTCTAGTAATGTTTCGCGATGGATATCCTAAGGCTGCGGCTTTTTTGAGTACACCAGAAACATTGGTAAGAATTTTTAAAACAAAATTTAAGGGTAATTCCCGCTCACTCGATAACAAATGACTTAATGTCAAACCGTCAAAAGGAGCCGTGACACAAACCAGTTTCTTTTTCCAGATATCCAAATCCAGTAATTCAAAACACCAAGTAGGCTCTCCAAGCCTGCGCATGGATTTAACTGACTTAATCCATTTTTGCAGCTCTTCTCCCTGGCGAAATAGATGATTTTTGACAATATGAGCCAAAACTGGCTTCTGATCTTTAAGATCATAAGCTGTAAATATATTGGTTCTGGATGTTTCAGCCCATAACTTCAAAACCTTGTATCTTTCTTTAACAATCAGGTTGCTGGAGGACACATCCATAAGAGGGTCCCTTTTGAATGCATCTGCCAAGGCTATTTCGTCATAATTCAAGGCCATCTTCTACCCTTCCCCACCTAAAGCGATGCGCTGGTAAAATATGTCATCCAGATACAGATTCAAATAACCTTGGCCATAGTACTGAACTTCCTGTCCTAATACTGAGGCTGGCTCATGAAGACCTCTGTAAATCACTTTTGAACCCGTTGAATCGACCTGCTCAATTCTGAGGTTATGCGAACGCAGCCCAGGGGGGAGATTGATCTCAACCCACGATTTTCTAAGCCCACTCACAGCCTGATTGGCAGATAAACGATTGATTGTCAGGTTAAGCTTTCCGGCAGAGTGCAAAAACTCCTGCCCTGGTAAAGGTGATTGAGCCAATACCACCCTATCCAATTGATTTGGATCATAAGAATAGGCAATCTGAGGCTCCGGCAATCCTGACTGTTTCAAAGCATTCAATATCTGGTCCAGAGGCTGGTACAAAAATGAAGGTATACGAGTTTTAGGCGGAACCTGAGCCCCAACCAACAGACTCACAGCCTCGCCTCTGGCTACGGGCATTTCTGACGAGGGGTAATAAGCCAGAATTCTGCCCTCCATTTCCGCATCTGCCAGCCAATACGATATACGACCTGTAATTAATCCCTGATTTCTTAGAATCAAACCCGCATCCCTAAGATTCAAACCCAACAAGGAGGGGATTTTCTGCGATTCCACACCCAAAGACAAAACTAACAGAATTGTGCGCCCTTTTTTAATCTTGGTGCCAGGCCTAGGCCGTTGATCCAGCACATGGTCCCCTGGGACTTTATTAGATTCTTTCTTTTCGACAATCTCAATTTCGATTCCGTCTGGCTGGTTCTCCAAAACCCAGGTTATTGATTTACCCAAAAAATCGGGAACCAAAAATTCCTCAGACCGAAAAATTCCCTTGGCCGCCTTAAAAACATAAAAAGCCCCGCCCAACAGCAGAAAAAAGACAAACAAAAAAAAGAGGGTGCGTTTAAGAATCAGCCAGATTAGCTTCACTCATCACCACCTGTACATTTTTTTGTCAAACTCATATACCAAAATACGGAAGAACCTTCCAACGAGGGCAACAGCAGATAACCTGGCCCCGATGAGATCCATTTCAGAGGAGCGGGACAAACCAAGTCCCTATTTACTTCAAAGCCTTGAAAATCAGTCATCAGCGCCTGACCCAATTTAACTGTTTCTGCCTCGCAAAATGTGCAGACACTATATATGAGTCTGCCCCCATTACGCAAAGCCTTGAAAGCATTCCTAAGAAGCTTCATTTGCAGTACAGATTCATTTTGATTTGCCTGTTTGTGAATAAGGTATTCGGGGTGCAACAGGGCTGTGCCCCATGCGGAACATGGAGCATCAAGAAGAATGGCATCGACACTGCCTTCATCCACAGAATCCAGCATCTCAAGGGCATCAGCATGCACAACAGTGGCTCTATCTTTAAGCCTGTCTTTAAGAATTTTGGCCCGGGCCAACTGAATTTCAACTGAGGTCAGTTTGATGGTGGGGCATATCTGAAGCAAGGCCATAGACTTATTACCCGGGGCCGCACACAGATCCAAAATTACCTCATCACTTGTTGGCTTTAAAAGCCATGCAGCCAGATAGGATGCCGGATCACAAATTACATCTCCATTTTGAATCTTCTGATTTCGCTCTGACTTATCTAATTGTGTATACTTTTCAAAGTGCAGAGTTTCACGGCTTCCCATGGCAGAAAATACATATACTGGGGGGGTCTGTGCAAAACGGCTGCTGAATTCGAGTACAAATTCACTCCCCGCCTGCTTTGTAAGTGATGATTCCCACCATTTGGGCAGGATTGGCATTTCCGGTAACACGGGGTATTTACGCAAAAAATTCTGAAATACCCCATCCAAAACACCCTTGAGGCCCTTAAATTTTCGTGGGATTCTATTCATCATCTCAGATCGGGCTGCATATACGGGCACCGAATCCATGACAAATGCCTGAAACAAATAAAAAACCAATAATATCTGCAATTCTACTGGCAGAGGTTTGCCCCTGACAAATTCAGTCAGTCTCGGTTCAATATAATACCAATGCCTCAGACAGCCATACAGCATAAATGGCAAAGATGCTCTCTCCTGATTCTCAGGCCTAGACAAAATGTCCTGAAGCACTGCCTCACGATCTTCCCCTTGAACAACTATTCTTTGAAGACCTCTATAGACAAGCTCGCGATCGTCTTCTACCCGGGCGGCCACGAAAAATTTCTTCCTGATAGCAGGTGAATATGAAAATGAAACACGGACTGTCCGGCTAACGCGCCACAATTGGTAACTAACCTAATCTGATCACGATTTAAGCCAGCCTTTTTAACATATTCATGGATAGCATCAAAAAGTCTTTGCATGAGACCATTCTCACAAGAGGCTTCCAAAAAATTTTCCACCGGAATTTTGGGGATAAAAAGCACATGCACCGGGGCTTGAGGTGCTATATCATGAAACCCCAATACCCATTCATCCTCATACACAATGTTTGCGGGAATTTTTTTGTCTATAATTTGTTGGAATATCGTCATATGTTCAAAAATAGCATATTTTTTACATTTTGTGTCGATATAAGCTGAGCTTGGAGGTATTTTATGCTCAGCCGATTTATTTGCGTCTTTTGCTCTTCTATCATCTTAATGGGAGCTCAGCCATTGCAGGATTCTCTTTTGGATTTACAGGAGGAACACCAGCATCTGTCTGCCCGACACAACTACAAAACCAGTTATGAGCAAGTACTGAACCTGTTGCAATCCGAACGCATGGATCCCGTGTTCAAAGACGCATTAACCACGGTCTTAAATCAGTATTTTCCTCCTGTGGAGCCCGATGCCGATTCTAAAGAAGCCCGGGAATATGTAAAGCTTTTATCCGAGCAAATTCGAGAATTCTACACCTTGTTGCAATTTGCCAGACTTGGAGAAATTGAAAAATTTAATGAGGTTTGTGCCAGAATGATTGCCGTACAACCGAGACTACTTGAGCTGGCTAGCCCATTTATGCGGGCAAGCGAACCAGTGACTCCTGAGCAAATTCATACAGACGGCTATTCTGAGGCGCAAGTTCCAGTACTTTTGAATAAGCCTTATGGGCCCTTGCCCATTCCTGTAATGACTCCAGCGATTGTGCCATCAAATACCAGTTCATTGGCTCCAGCGGCTGGTGTTTTCTAATCAAATCAAGCCATTGCAAAGCCTTTTGATGCTGATTCAACTTAGCTAGGCTAACTGCCATTATCATGGCTGCATCGCTTAGAAAGCGCTCCTGGCTCAATAAGGGATCGACCAACAACATAGCCTTTTGAAATTCTTCCTGCTCCACAAATATATTGGCAAGTTTCAACCGGGCTTCCTCAAGGTCTGGATCCATTTGTAAAGATTTCTGCAAATGGTGTATAGCCATCATTGGATTTAACAACTGAGCATGTACCATTCCAAGGCGAGCATGCACCCATGCCGTTTCCTCTACCTCCAAAATTGCCTCATAACAGGCCGAAGCTCGGGCAAAGTTCTGGCTGGTTTCTTCTAAGCCTGCCATTTGATGCAGCGACTCCACATCTGAATTTTCAGTAATCTTTAGAACTTGTTCCAAGGAGGATCTGGCCAATGCAAAATCCTGCCTGCGGATGCAAAGCCAGCTTCTGACCTTCAATGCCAGAATGTGAGTGGGGTTTTTTAAAAGAAGCTCATCACTGAGTCTTTGCATGACCGCTTCGTCATCCATAAGCCGAGCCAGCCTTAGTTCCAGTACTTCGGCTTCCGGATGTTCTGGAAACAAAATCCGCATCTGTCTTAATACAGCCACTGCCTGATCCGGCTTCCCATGCTCCAAAAGCACCGAGACTTCTGCCAGAAATACCTGGTCAGACTCCGGCCACTCGTCGCGCATTTTTTGCAGATACTCCAAAGCCTCCAATAAATTTCCCTGAATTCGCAAAGCTTCCACAATTCGTAGAAGCAGAGGTAAAAAACCGGGATAAAGGGCGTTTGCCATTTCCCATCGCTTTAAGGCCTGCTCGAGATTGCCGCAGGAAAATAAAAAGTCGCCAAATCCAGTAAGATTTTCAAGACTTTCCCCATCCAGGGCCAGCTTTTTTTGCCATTCCTTACTTCCCCGCTCTTCCGATTCTTCCGGTTTTGAATTATTTGGGGCGGGTTCTTCTTCTTCCTGAAAAATTGAATCTCTCTCCAGGCCTGCTAAAAGTTCAAAAGCAACTCTGGCTTCTTCAACATGACCCAGAGAATCTTCTAGCTCAGCAATTCTTCGTAAGGACCGGGCCTTTTTGGGTTCTAGCTCCCAACCCAAGCGAAAATAACTCAGAGCCTCCGCTATCTGATGCCTATGAATTCCAAGCTCTCCCAACCAATAAAACACATCTTCCTGATAGACTCTTCGTTCCAATAGTTCCTCAAGTATACTACCAGCCTCCCGAAAGTTTTTTACCCCAATCAGGGCTTCGACCTTCAGAAGTAAAGTCTGGGTTTTCACGGAATCGGCTGGCTTTAATCGTGATAACACCGCCAAAGCCGAAGCATACTGGGTTTTCATCACATGCAGTCGAGCCAAATCAGGTAATACATCCTGGCAATCAGGACGAATCCTGAATACTTGGCGAAAAACGGCCTCTGCCTGTTCTAATTTCCCCTGATTGACAAGCCAGTTTCCCTTAATTCCCAATCCTTTAACCGAATAGGGCTCCATATCCAAAAGTTGATTCAAATAGCGCTCGGCAGATACAAAATCATTACCCTCATAAGCCAAATGCGCTGCCAACTCAAGACTAAACCGATCCTGGGGATAGCTGGCCAAGGCCCTGCGAATCTCATACAAGGCGTTTTTTTTATCGCCAATTTGATTTAAGAATGCAGCCTTTTCCCTAAGATACAGATAGTATCGTGGCCTGATCCTGACCGCCTGCTGAATACTGCTTAAGGCTTCTTTGAAAAAGTCGATTTCACGATACACACAAAACAACAAATAGTAGGCTTCATCCAGGTCTGGATCCAGATTAAGGCAGCGCTTCAAGCGCACGATCGACTCTTCTTTTTGCCCCTCCTGCACCAATAATCTGGCCAACCCTACATGGGCTGCAATAAAATCTGGATGTTCCGCGATTAATCTTTGGAAAACCAACTTGGCTTGCTGTGGTTGTCCAAACCTCACAAACAACTCAGCCAGAGCCTGCCTGACGAATGGATCTCCCGGATTAATTGTAACTGCCTTTTGATAGGCAATCAAAGCCTCTTCCATCCGACCCTTACATTCATAAGCTCTAGCCAGATTAAAGTGAGCAAAAAAATCATCGGGATTTTGCTGAACTGCACGCAAATTCGCGGCAATCACTGAAGTTAAATCAAGAGTTGACATACCCAAAGTACCTAAATAGTCCGGGCAAGTACAATAAACTTAATGCCAGTTCTTTCCACGGAATCAATGGACAGATCCACAAAAGCAATCTGCACAAACAGATCGATTCCCTTAGGAGCCATAAAACCACGAGCTATCGCAATCGCTTTCACAGCCTGATTCACAGCCCCGGCACCAATAGCTTGAATGCTGACTTTGTCCTCTCGCTCAAAAATCTGAGCCATGGCACCGGCTACCGCCTTGGACTGAGTCCCTGAGGATACTTTTAAAGTCTCCATCAGGATCCTTTAACTTCTAATTTCTGTATCAGGGAACTTGCTGCCATTTGTTCTGCTTCTTTTTTGCTGAGCCCAACCCCGGAAGCTAAACCCAGGCCATCACAACTGACCTGAACCACATACCTTCCATCCTCGGAAATGCTAGCATACACAGGCAATAATTTTGTAGCTTTGAGGCAAATTTCTTGTAATCGGGACTTAGAATCTTGAAGCGGCAAGTCCGTAGGCCCACAGAAGTTTAAAATTCGACCTGCCACTTTCTCAAACCCAGCCTCACCCCCATCCAACCAGACGGCGGCCAACAGACTCTCGACTATGTCAGATATAAAGTTTCCGCTCAATTCTCCTGAATTTAGTCGCAAATGAGGCATCACCAGTACACAATCATCCAAATTCAACTCAAGAGCAATTTTTTTTAAGGCCTTGCCCGAAACTAAAGCCGCTCGTTGCTGGGTTAAAATACCGGGTTCCGCTCCAGATTCCCGGTACAATTTCTCTGATACAAATCTGCCTAACAGTGAGTCTCCCAAAAACTCCATTCTTTCGTAGTGAAACCCCAGGCCCAGATACTCAGACAAGGACCGATGCATCAGAGCCTGAACCAGATACTGTCGATTCAAAAAGCGATAGTCTAAAATACCCTCAGCTTTTTGTAGACGCTCTTCAAAGTTCATGCAAAAGCTCGAAACAATAAGGCCGCGTTGTGCCCCCCAAAACCCATGGAGTTTTTTAACACTACGGACAGCTTTTTTTGTCGTGCTTCTTTGGCCACATAATCCAAGTCACACCCCTCGTCAGGATTGTCCAGATTCATGGTTGGATGCACACATTGCTCTAATAGGGATTTAACACAAACCACCGACTCAACCCCACCAGCCGCGCCTAACAAGTGACCAATCATAGATTTGGTGGAACTGATACTCAAGCGATTGGCATGATCTTTAAAAACAGACTTGATACATTCCGTTTCGTATTTATCCCCTATCGGGGTAGAGGTTCCATGAGCATTTATATAATCAACGGCTTCGAGCCCAACTCCTGCCTGTTTAACAGCCAATTGGATTGCCCTTGCCATTCCTTCGCCCCCAGGAGCTATGGCTGTAATATGATGGGCATCACAAGTGGCCCCATAACCGATCACTTCTGCTAGAATTCTAGCACCTCGCTTGCTGGCATGAGTCAGGGATTCCATGACCAAAACTCCCGACCCTTCTCCAATCACAAATCCATCTCTATCTTTGTCAAAGGGTCGTGAAGCCCCTTTGGGATTCTGATTGTTGCGACTCATGGCCTTCATATTGGAAAACCCAGCCACTGTTAAGGGCGTGATGGAGGCTTCCGTCCCACCAGCAATCATAATATCCTGTTCCCCATAGCGAATGGCCTTAAAACTCTCTCCAATACAGTGAGTACCTGTGGAACATGCCGATACAATTCCGAAGTTTACTCCTTGAAAGCCGTAGCGGATGGCAACATTGCCACCAGCTTCATTTGAGATAAGATTAGAAATAAAAAATGGCGACACACCTTTAGTACCCCGGAGCCGATACTGCTCCATGGTGGCCTCAAGGGTCATAATGCCACCAATTCCAGAGCCAATAAGCACTCCGGCCCGATGTGGGTCAAAACTACCGGACTGTAAACCACTCTGAGTCATTGCCTCTTCTGATGCGATCCAGGCAAACTGGGAAAATCTGTCGAATTTTTTTAAGGACTTAACATCAAAGTACTTTTCCATTGCTAGATCTCTGACTTCAGCCGCAATCTTTGTGTCATGACCTTCGGTATCAAAATGTGATATCGGACCTACACCTGAAACTCCTGAGACAAGATTTTGAAACATGGTATTTGTATTGTGCCCCAAAGCTGACACAGATCCAATTCCAGTAATGACGACCCTTTCCATGTGACTCTCCCTCTCAAACATAGCGAAAACCGGTGGTATTTCCAAAGAAAATCCACCGGTTTAATTCAGTTAGTTTTTTGTATTGGCAACAATGTAATCTACTGCGGATTGCACCGTCTTCATAGCCTCAGCTTTTTCATCGGGAATTTCAACATCAAATTCCTCTTCCAAAGCCATAATCAGCTCGACAATATCTAGCGAATCCGCACGCAAATCTTCTACAAAATTGGCTTCCGCGGTGATGGCATCATCTTCTGCCCCTAGCTGTTTGGCAACTATTGCCTTAACTCTTTCATAAGTATCTTTTTCAGTCATAGCTTCTGACATGATCTTCCTTCCCTTACTACATGTTTAATCCACCATCAACCTGGATGACGCTACCGGTAATGTAATCTGCCTTATCAGACAATAAAAATAGTACACAATCCGCAACCTGCCTGGCCTCTCCAAAATATCCAAGCGGAATTTTAGACAATAGTTCTTCCTTGGTTTTATCTGGAATCTTATCGGTCATATTAGACATAATAAACCCAGGTGCAATTGCATTGACCCTGATATTCCTTGGGGCTAATTCTCTGGCCAGAGTCTTGGTGAACCCGATTACCCCCGCCTTAGCAGAAGCATAATTTGCCTGTCCAGGATTACCCATGAGCCCCACCACAGAAGAAATATTGATGATACAACCACTGCGGCGTTTCATCATGCCTTTACACACAGATTTGGCAAAATGAAAAGGACCCTTTAAGTTGGTATCCATAACCTCGTCCCATTCTTCAGACTTCATTCGAATCAGAAGATTATCTCGGGTAATTCCAGCGTTGTTGACAAGAAAATCAACCTCACCCAGAACTTCTGTGACCTTATCTACAGCCGCTTGCACTTCCTCGGCCACCTTAACATCGGCCCTTAATGGTAACACCTGAGCCTGAAACTCAGACTCAAGCTCTCTGGCCACACCCTGAACCACTTCCAGATTGGTAGCTACCAGGCCCACCTTGCAACCCGCCTCAGCCA
>DITF01000291.1 GCA_002422125.1 bacterium UBP17_UBA6191 | reverse complement strand
CCAGATTTCCATTGGTTTTGATGATCAATGGCTACCATATAATCCGAGCTTGAACCAAGGATTTGTAGGCCATCTGGGGCAATTAGGCCTCTGAAATCACAATCCTGCCGGCCTAGTCCTAATAATAGCCTTTGCGATGATCCAGAGGGAAAATTAGCCGGAGTTTCCTTAAAGCCATTGGGGCCAAATTTATGGTTTGGGGGTAGGTTGGATTTAAATTTGGATTCTAAAACCTCAACACAAAGAGAAAAAGCATCGGTATATAGTTCTGAAATTTTGGTTTGTGAGGTGGATTCCAGGCCTAAAAACAGAGATTCCCCAAGGCGAATTTCGGTGGGATCCGTAAAGAGTTTGGCCTCCTTAAGCAGCCAGGGAAGGCTGGAAGTGTTTCCGAGGGAGTAGATAAGATCGGGTCGATTTAATTTCTCTCTTAGATTATTCATCCACCGAAGCATGTGTTGCATGGTCTTATCATCAGGAATATAGCCACTAAAACAGCCAAAATTAGTGGCGATTCCCCTTAGTGATATATGACTCAAACCATTAATTTTTTCACAGTGGTCTAATACTTCTTCTGGATTAAGACCTTCTCTTTTGTCTCCGGCATCACAGGCCAGCATAATTTGGTGATTATTCCCGTTTAGTTTGGCAGCATCATTTAAGGCATGGATGGTTTTGAATTCTGATTCAATGCTGGTATTGGAGTATTTTAAGGTTAGTGGAATCTGACTTAAGGAACTTAGTTTGAGCTGGTGTACAAAAACTTTGGGTAGTACAAGATTTTTAAGCCTCGTAGCCTGAGACTCGGCTAGATGAAGGGTAGTGAGCTGAAATTGTCTTTGCATCGTGGCTGCAAACCAGGCACAGAATGCTGGCTCACTTTGCAATAGCTTCATAACAAAAACTGGTTCAACCCGCCGTTGCCTTATAAAACGGTACAAGTTCTGAGCATTGTGAAGGATTTTGCCGCAGTCTATAAACAGGCATGGATTTGTCATATATTGAATGAAAAAAATGTTGTAGAATCAGGCGTGTTAGAAGAAGTATGTGTTAAATGTGGCAAACCACATCCTTTACCAAGAAACCAGTCTATTGTTCGCTGTCCCTGGTGTAAAGATTTTTTCAAACCTCTGGCTGAGCTTATTGTTTTGCATGAAGAGGAGTTGCATCATTTAAGACTTAATCGTCCTGGAAACTGGCTTCTGAGCAGCAGTTTTTTACAATGGTTTTTTCGTATCTTGTTCATGATTCCCTGGATTTACGGATACTTCTGGGTGGCTCTTGGTTTGATTCTAGGTTTAGAAGCGTGGATGATTAGGTTGAGGATGAGTGGGAACACTAAAAGGATTTCGGATCTGTCACGGGCACTTGAGGAGCTTGAGATTCTTTACAGGAAAGAGCAATAGCATGGGTTTTGTTGTATTGATTCTGATTGTGGTTGGCGTCGCTGTAGGCATCTATCTGATGGATCAGTCACAGTTTTTGGGATCGGTGGGATCGTCTTCCTTGGATAACAAATCCAATTTAGAATTGGATTATGTATATGAAAACACGAATGCACGAAGGTCAGGAACCATAGAGTTTGAAACTCACCCGCTGGAGAGATTGGCCATGATGGGCCAAAATCTGGGAAATTATGCAGAATTGGCGGCCAAAAAACTCAGTGACGAAGAGGAAATCCAGACCTTAAAAGACTCATCGGCAATTCTGGCTGACAGGATCTCAAGAATTGATGTGGAGTCCTTTATTGCCTCCTTGCAAAGGTTTACTCCTCTTCAGGGTTCCTATTTTATGAGTCTGGAAGTGGAAATGGGTACCGTAATTGAGGAGTTAACCCATTACATCAATCAATTACCCCAGGCTCCTCAGTTAATGGGGGTTATTGAATCCAGGGCTGATAAACTGTTAAAGTTCTGTGATGAATTGATGGTGTTGATTAAGGAATGGGAACTGGCTCAGGGTGCTCAGGAGCTGATTCACAAGTCACCAAATCTGGTTTTGAACAAACTACAGATCTTAAGTGATGAACAGGTCGTAGAGGCAGAATTACAGGATTTTTTGAATCTTTATTTTGCCATGAGAGCATTTGAAATATTTGATTCTATGAACCGTGACAGGTTGGATGAGGTTCGCAGACAGATGGACTATCTTGGTGTAGTCCTGAGTCGTTGCCGCTCAAATCTGAGTGATATTGATTACAAAGAAATCCAAAGGCTCCAGAAAAGCATTCTTTCCAGTTTACGGATGGTTTCAGACTTTTATTACAAGTTTTTTAGTGGTATCACGGTTGCACTGGAAAAATTGATGGATTTTCGCCTCAAACTCTTTTCAGAAAATCTGGATGTGATAACCAGATTGATTTCTCAGGTTCAAAATGAATATCAGCCCTTGGCAGAACAATTTTCTTCTCGTGGGGGAACGGCAGAGGTAGAGTACAACAAGTCGTTTCAGAAAGTTTTAGGATCACCGTCACCATCTTCCAGGCATAGCCCGGTTTCGGGGGCGGCAGCCGAAAATCTAATGAGTTTTTTGGCGCATAGAGTTGAAGATATGGATAATTTTATGGATTCTGATTTAAAGGTATTTCTGCATGGGCCGATGCGCGGTCTTTGGCAGCAGATTCGTCAGATTCTGGTAGAGTCTGAGACACAAATTTCCTGACTTCTTCCATCCATTTTTTGGTTGATTCCACCTGTGGATAGTGAGCGGCCTCCGGGAAACGGATTTCCTGCTTTTGAGGCGCATTTAGGTTTGAAAACCAGCTAGATACCCTTTTCTCTGGTATGCGAAAATCTTTCTCGCCTATTAGCAAAAGTACGGGAACTTCCAAGCTATCCAATGTACTTAGATTTTCTTGCATCAGCCCTGAAAAGAGTCGGGGAATACTTTGAATAATGCCCCTATCAAGCGACCACAGATCACTAAGGTCATAAAATGGGGAATACCAACTCATCCTGAGCGCCTCTCTAAAGGTTCCCTTTTGGTAAATCTCACCACCAAGCCTTGATACCCATTGTTCAATACGAATGGCCTCATTGGCGCTTAGCGGCAGCGATATCTCATCAAGTTGAGCATAGGCCCGGGAATTTTGTAGCACTCGGGCCATTTCCATCATGTGGGTTCTGGCACTAAGAAGGTCCTGAAGAGGCTGCAAGAGGGGAGAGTTTAATAAGAGACCGGAGACTGTGTTGGTAGTGAGTTTGGCCGTGTGTAAGGCTAAAAGGCAGCCATATCCATGAGCACTGATAAAAACCTGTTGGTGCTTTGAGGCAATGTCTTCTACTACTTCAAGTGCATCGGCTTTTAAGCGATCCCAGCTCAAAACGCTAAAATCAGTTCCGGGGTAGGACAGACCACTACCAGCCTGATCCCAGAAATACAAGGAGAAGGTTGAATTTAAGTCCTTAAGAATTTGTGGAGCAAAAGCACTTTCTGGCCTCGCTGGCCCCCCGTGAAAAAAAATTATGGCAGGCTGATGGTATCCGGCTCGCAAAACGACCAGTTTTTGCTCTCCACCAGCAGTAACGATGGTTTCCACTCCCATAAACCCAGGCTTGGCAACCAAAAATTCTTGAGATACCAGAGTACGGTGATGGTTTCTGTATAACCATAACCCGCCCAAAATCAGAAACAAGGGCAATCCCAGATATATAGAAATTTTGAATGTCAGTTGTAAAATTGTGCGCATAGCGGCCTAAAATATCAAAATTCAGCGCAGTCTGGAAAAAGTTTGTATCATGAAGACATGAGAAGAGTTCTGCGCCTTATTTTTGTCATCCTTCTGATATTTNNCTGTCTTGGCTGGATGGGGTCTGTATCGCCTTACTCAAAAACCTTTGTTGATTCCAGATTTTTCCTGGGATGAGCTTAAAATTAGTGGCTTGATAGTGGATTGGAATGGAGATTTTTCCTTTAAGGAGCTTATCTATCCGGGAATTCAGATTCAGGGGCTAAAAACGCGACTGGATCTGTTTCGTCTCTTAAACAAACATATTGAATCCCTGCATGTGGAGAATGTAATCATCAGCCTTGCCTTGCCGGAGTCTGAGCCAGATAGTCGCCCTCCCGTAGAAATAATACAGGATGTCTTCCAAGAGATTGCCATATTGCGAGACTACCGTCTTGATGAATTGGTACTAGGTAGTCTTGAGGTTTCCAGTCCCCGGGTTTTTTTGCAGAATTTATCGCTGGGATTAAGAAGGGGGAAGGTTTCCTTATCAGGCAAGGGCGGGTATGAGGATCATGAGTTTTTAGTGAAAAATCTGCATTTTGATGCCTCCAGGGCTCCTGATGAGCTAGCCATCAATATTGATGATTTTAAAGGCTCTGTTTTGGGTCGAAACATCCAGGTTTTGGGTGCTGGGCTAAGGGTTCAGATTCTTGAAAAGTCGGTATTCTGGCTTTCGGATTTTTTCGTAAATTCTTTGGTTATGGATTTGGATTCCAGTAGCCAACAAAAAATTGCATCTACTTTAGCTCAGCTTCAGTTACTAGATAATGTAGACCTTAAACATTTAAAGGTAGAGAATTTATTCTGGCCTCAACCCCTGCTTCAAGTTCCAGCCTTAACTGTTAGTCTTGAAAACCGAAGACTTGAATCCGATTTCCAGTTAAATTTCGCGGATGGGTTAATGAAACTTGAACAGTTTAAATTTTTGGCTGGTTCGGAAAAGCTAAGCCTTGGATTATCTCTTTTTAGACTGTATCTGCAAAAAATGGAATTGGCCCAGATAGAGGGTTTGGTGTTTCAACTGGATCTGTTGCCAAATGAAGAAATCAGAATCCCCCAGTTTCAGATTAAAAGTTTGAAGCTACATGCGGAGGCTGTAGATGTGGTTAAGAATTATCTGGACAAAAACCCCATCCAGTTTCAGATGGAGTCCTTAGACAATATTGCCAGTGCCAGGTTAGATGTATTTAGTCTGGAAGGGCTTGTTTTAAGGGATCAGGGAAATACTTTTAATTTGAACAATGCGGCCATAAAAATTGATCCAGTATCACAGGATTTATCTCTGATCAGTTCAGGGATTCAACTGAGTCTTGAAAACCAATCGATGCTGGAGATTATTCATCAAAGCGCAAGAGTTATGCTTGATTCTAACAGGGCAATCCATGTCAAAGAATTCACGGTGGATGGGTTAAATCTGAGGGAGTCATTCATAACAAGGTTTACCCAATCTGAGGGCTCAGTCGCGTCGGAGTCTTCGGCGACGGTTTCAACAGATGGTTTTCAGGCTGGTCAGATTCATGCCAATCTAACAAATATCCATCTAATGGACACCGACACACATATCAAACAGCTTGGACTAAATTTAGATCCGACTACCATGAAATGGGACGCATCCATGAATGTCAAAGATTTGGACCTTATGCGCCTCAAGCCCGATCTTCCCTTAAAAAAACTTGTAATTACTTCGCTAGGAAGTGTGTCTGGTCAGGGTATAGAAACCTTTTTTGGTGATTTGAAGCTAGATTTTATATTGGCCCATGAATCTGTTTCTATGCGCGGAATTGCTACGGTTATTGGAAGTGATCTTTTTTCCAAAATTGATGTGGATTCCCTGGGCCTGATTGAAGTAAATCTTGGTCTGAACTTACCCACCCTTAGTGTTAAAGCTCTAAAGATTCAGTCCCTGCAACTAACTGAAGTTGGTGTATCCCTTGGCTTTTTGCTTGTGACCGCAGTATTGGACTTGAAGCAACAGGACGCTGTTTTGGGGTTTGAGATTTTGGATGTCCATAAGGATATGATTCAAGTACCAAAAATTTCGGGAAGGGCTCAGGGAAATCTACTCAAACAGGATCTGAAATCCGCGATTCAAGTACCAAAAATTTTGTTAAATCGATCCGTAATTCAGGATACAGGAGCCCAGCTTGCCTATGGTTCTAGGGGCTTATCTGCGGTAGTGAGCCAAGGTGGGGGCACGGTGTATCTGGAAGATCTGATGAAATTTGCCTCGGCCCAAAAGAAGCCACAAAGCACAGGGGCATCTACCGTTAGTTCCGTGTATATGGGCCCCAATATAAAATTGTCGCTTTTGGATGCAGACAAACCGGTTCGCCTTTTTGCTGAAGGTTTTGAAACCAGTCTTTTTGCCAAAGGGGCAATGGATATGTACTCAGGGACCTCTGAACCAAGAGTCACTGGTTTAATCAGGATTCCAGAGCTTAAGTATAGTGGCATGGGAATCAAAGCTGAGCTTAAGCAGCCGGCCCGCATGGAGTGGATCGGCTCTGATGTGACCTCCTTGGGACAGCTACGATTTGTTACTGAAGATTTAAATGCCCAATTGTTGAGTATGTGGCAGGAGTCTAACCGACAGACTGTGTTTGAAACCGGTTTGATCGTATTTGCCGATTTACTGACGGAGTTTCAGGGGGGTAAGTACAACTTGCGTATTGAAGGCCCCTACCCGCGGTTTTATTACAAACTCACTTCTGTAAATGGAGACGAAGAAGAAGGGGTACTTGGGATTTTGGTACAGCTTTTGGCCAACAAATTACAGGGTGGGGCCGGTGGTGGTACTGTGGTACTGCCACAGGAGCTTTTTATGACCCATAGAGACTCTATGATGAATGCCGGGGTCAGTGGATTATTGAACCAGAATATGCCCAAGGCCTTACAACTTAAGGCCGATGTTTTGGGTGAGCAGAAGGCCATGGGAATTAAAACCCAGGCCACCGAAAATATATCCTTTGAAGTGATTCAGCAAATGGGGCCACAGGGCAATAACCTGATCCAATCCATGCAGTGGCAGATGCGTCAGGATATGAATGTAGAATTTGAACGGATTGAAGGGGATATAGAAGACACAAAATTAAAACTTAAGCGGCAGATACGCTTTTGATTGTGTCAAAGATTAGGTATAATGAGATTACTTTGATGTGTTTGATGTTTTCCTTTAGGGGTTCTGTGTTTCACAGGGCCCCTTTTTATTTGCTATCGAGGCCATGAGGCAGGGCATAATAAATATTGTGACCAGCATCGAGGTAATGACTCCAAAACAAAGAGCAATAGCCATTGGTCTCCAAATGATTGAGCTTCCACCCCATCCAAATACTGTGGGCATTAACCCAAATACTGTTGTGGCCGTAGTAAGCACTAAGGCTCGGACTCTTTGAGCTGGTGCCGAACGAATGGCCTCCATGATTCCCATTGTAGCCGCATTTCGATTTATCAAATCCACTAAAACGATATTTCCATTAACCACAATTCCCGCTAGTCCCACCATGGCAATAAAGGCCAGCATGGTAAAGGGCTGATCCCAGATTCCCATGCCAATAACCACCCCCAAAAAAGAATAGGGGATAATCAGAAGGATCAAAAATGGCTGTATCAGGGATTGAAATTGCGTGGCCAAAATCAGAAACATCAGGATGGCAGCAATCACAAAAGCATCTTGCAAGGATCCCAGACTTTTTTGGGATTCTTCGAACTCGCCTCCTAACGAATATGCGGAACCAGGGAACTGGTTGAGAATGGATTCCACCTTGGGTTTTAGTTCCAGATTGATTTCAGTTGCTGTCCTTCTCGTGTCTGGGGCCAGGGTTGCCCCCAAAGTAATGGCTTTGTTTTTTTGATGCCGATGTAAACCGGCAAAACCAGGGACAATCTCAATTTTACAGAGTTCGGCTAATTCTATAGTCTGTAAATCTGGGCTAATAATGGGAAGGCGCATCAGGGATTGCAAGTTCAAGGGAGAATTCACAGCGGATCGCAACCTCAAATCGGTGTCTTCCGAGCTGGCAGAAATTCTGGATACGATAACTCCATCAATCTGGGCTGCAACCTGCGTGGCGATGGATTTTGCGCTGAGTTTGTAGTGAGATGCTCTGGTTTCATCAATTTTTAGATCCAACTGGTCCTTGGCCGGTATCAGGTTGGATTCCACGGATGCGAGTCCTTCTGTATTCTGAAGCAGGGTTTTAACCATTTCAGAAATTTGCATCAGATCGGTCTGGTTTTGGTGTTGGATGCGAACAGCCACTGGTTTTCCTAGTCTGGGGCCATCGGGAACCTGCCGTACAGACATTTTTGTGATTCCAGGGTAGGTTGCATTGTCCAAAAAAGATTGGGTTTCATGCATAACCGATAGAAGGTTGATTTCTTGGGGCAGTGTTTCACTTAGGGATATCCGAATCTGGGCCACATGTTCGGCTCTTATGGCCGAATAGTCCTCGTCAATTTTTTGGCCTACACTGGTGGTCAGATTGGCAATTTTTCCCTGCAATTTGGCCCAAAGGGCTTTCTCCAAGGTTGTTATTTCCTGTTTTACCTGCTCGGCTTTGTAGTTTCTTGTATAGTCTACGGTGATCAAAAAATCACGGGCATCGGAAGGAAACATAATCAGCCGCACTCTACCGGACTGATAGGCCAGACTTGCCAGAATAACCAGTACTAAGGTGCAAATCAGGCTATTACGGATAGGATTGTTTAAAAGTCTGCCTACTATAAAATCTGTCCGGGTTTGAATGTTTTTCCAGAACTTCGCTGCTGCTGGGCTAAAGTCCTTTGTTTTAGATTTTGAAAAATAGTGCACCAGGTCATGAACATCGACAAAATGGCAGGGAAGCATCAAAAATGCTTCTAGAAGTGAGGCCACCAGAATCAGGCTTACGGTGATGGGAATTACAACCATTACCCGACCAATTTCTCCGGTCATAATGACCATGGGCATAAAGGCCGCCAGAGTTGTCATGGCACTGGCCACAACAGGCCAGAAGACTTCATTGGTACCATCAATGGCGGCACTAAGAATATTTTTTCCCTTTTGGTAATGGGTGGAAATATTTTCCAGAATAACGATGGCATCATCAACCACCATTCCTGACACAATCACCATGGAAAATATGGAAATACTGTTGATGGAATAACCAAAAATCTTCAGAAACACAATCCCAGTTAAAAAACCTACGGGAATTCCAATAATGGCCAGAATGGAGTTTTTTATACCTAGAAAAATAAACAGAATTAGAAAGACTAAAATTGTTCCCTGCCCCAGATTCTGCAACAGTACAGAAATATTGCGACGAATTTCCTGGGCTGAATCTTCAAACCATGTGATACGCAGATCGCGGTGCAAACGAGGGGTCAAAGTAGCAACCTCAGATTGAATCAAGGGAATCAGGCTAAGGCTGTTTTCACCCTTTTGCCGAAATATCTGAAGCATCAGAGCCAGTTCTCCGCCCTGTTTTTGAAAGGTACTACTGATCTGAAACCCATGGATTACCTCAGAAACATCCCCAATTGTGACAAATTGATTGGATGACAGAGGTTTAATGGGAATTTGGGCAATCTCCTGCACAGACTCAGGTCTAAGGCGGCTTCTGACTAAAAAGGCCCCTTGGTTATGGCTGATAGTCCCAGCGGCAATATTTTGGTTGTGTCGGCTTAAGGCCTCGATCAAATCTTCCGGAACCAGTCCAAATTGTAGTAGACGGTCAGGGTCGTATTGAATTTGAAACTCTTCACGGCGATCCCCAACAATCTCAATTTTGTTGATTCCGGGGATGTTTACAAGCTGCATTTTGATCCATTCAGCCTGCTGTTTTAATATCAATTCATCAACAGGACCGCTAAGAGCGATTTTGATCAATGGTTTCCAGTCCTGAGAGTTTATCAGCAGGGCAATGGGAGGTTCTGAATCAGCCGGTAGTCTTTGTACTTCTCGCAGTTTGGACTGCACATCAGTTAATAGCCTGTGATAAACCGCATCATTGAGGGACTCGTCAAACTTGATTTCGACTTTGGAACGGCCAGGCTCGGAGACACTACTTAAGCGGTAAATGTAATCAACCTCAGAGACCTTTTCTTCAATCGGTACGGTAATTTGGGCTTCAATATCTTCCGGCAGGGCTCCAGGCCAGGGAGTAATCACTACCACTGTCCCAAAGGACATATCGGGAAAGGCTTCCACTGGCAGTCGTCTAAGGGCAGAAAAGCCACCCACTAAAACGATCAGAAATAATAAGTTGGTGAGAATACGATTTCTGGCAAAATAAGCAATCATATAGCTTTGTGCCCTGATAGGGGCTCACAACGAAAGGGATAAAACCATTCCTGAATGGTTTCACCGTCCAAAGAGAGATTTGAGATTTCACCGGCTAAATTCTGCAATCGAATGCTCAAGCCACGATTTTCTTTTTGAATGTAGTTCAGGGGGATTGGGCACTGCTTTTCCATAAAGGGAATTTCAAGAATCAAGCGCATTCCCGAAAAAAAATCAGTGGGGCTAGATACTTGAATCTGAACCTCTGGCATGGAGGAGTCTATTGATTTGGGAATCAGGCCAGTAACAATTCCCGGATGGGTCATTATGGAAAGGGACTGCCCGACCAGTAGCTGCCTATATATTTTCTGGGGAACACTGGCACTAATTCTCCAAAGGTCTGTTCCCAAAATATGGATCAAACTTTGTCCCGGATTTGCCAGATCGCCTATTTGCACAAACACCTGGGTGATCAGGCCAGAATACGGGGCTACAATTTTTAATCGCCCTAGATCAAGTTCGGTTTTTTGCAATAGTACCGTCTGGGTATTGATCTGGGCCTTGAGGTTTTGCACCGTAGCTTTTTCGGCCTCGATTTCTTCTGGGCTATAGGCCTTGGCATGATCTTCTCGTCGTTTGAGCCTCAATTCTGCTTGCGCCATTAATATATTTAGGCGATTGATTTCTGACAGAATTTGTTGTTTCTGAAGATTGGTTTCTTGGGGATCCAGCTCCAGTAAAACGGCCCCGGTCATTACATGCTGTCCGGGTTCAGACATGCGATGGATCACCTCGGCACGAACCAAGGCAGATATGGTGCTTTCTCTCCAGGGATGAACAGATGCATTAGCTCTGTAAATGGATTTACTGAATTTCTCAGTCACCGTAAAAGGGCTTCTGCCCTGTGCATGTAAACATACACAGAGCAGAAGGCTAAGAACAATCCGCATAATAAAAAAGGATTAGCCTAACAAGCGTTGCAGTAGGGCTGTATTAAGCCCCATTCCCTGCACCTGAGCAAACAAAAGTGATTTTCTTTGCATATCCAGCATGCTTTGATCCACGGCGGCCTGAGCCATATCCATGTCGCGAATCATGCTTTCAGTACGACTTGTGTTGACCCCAGCCACTCTTAAATTAGAGTACTGGGCTTCAAAAGCATTTTCCTGAGCACCCATAGAGCTTCTAGCGGAACTAACATCACGAGATGCCCGATCCACGGCTCCAAGGAAGCTATCACGACTGGCCTGACTGGAAAAATCAACATTTCTAAGACCAAGGGCATCCGTTCCAAAATCACCTAATGCGAAGTTAGCTGATTGTCCCTGATTGGCACCATTTTGAAAACTCAGTCCGGTTTTTGTGACATTGACCACAAAATTTGTGGACCCGCTACCGGAAGTGGACTGATTGTTAAAACCTAGAGTGTTGGCAGTGTTGCTGGCCCCGCCTGAGGTATCGGTCACGGAAACCCGAGAGGAATTCCCAGCGTCGACCGATTCAAAACTCAATTTGCCATCGGTGATTGCGGCATCAACCCGAACTCCGGCTGCCTGCACCTGATTTTGAATACCAGACTCAATCTGACTTAAACTCAATGTTTGTCCAGCCCCACCCAAGGAAACACTGGCTGTCGAAGTGCCATCGGAAACATCAAAAGTTACCGCAGAATTAAAGCTGACAACCTGATCTTTGACTTGGCTTGAGGTGTATCCATCAGTACTTGCAGATGAAACCCCACTGGCAGCCAGCACAGTCTGGTTATTTATTCCAAAGGCCTGGGAAAAGCCGCTACTGGCAGCAGAGACCGTAAAACTCTCTCCAGCATTATCACCACGAAGTCTTAGATTTCCATCTCCATCAAAGGAAGCTGTCATATCTACATTGTTGGCGGTAAAACCATCGTTGAGGGTTTGTAAAAAGTCATCTTGGCTAATGGATGTACCGGAAGCCAGATTTAAATTGAAGCTATTACCGCCTTGGTCGGTAAAGGTGGCCTGAACATCTTCAGAAAAACTATAACCATCTTCACTATTGATGGTTGCGCCTTCCGCTTTGGCAGAGGTTATTGCATCCATTTGAATGTCAAGATTAGGCAATATGTTGTTAGCCCGGAAATCATCACCTAAAACGGCACTATAGGATTGACCGTTTCGGCCCCTAAGCTGCAACTCTCTTACGATATTTCCATCGGCATCCTGGGTGGAACGAACGGAGCCTTCAAAGCTTCCATAATCACTCAAATTCCCGCGAACATAACCTTTAACTCCAGGAGTTGCTGAGCTGACTCGCCCAGCTCCAGAGCCGTCTAAAAGCTTTTTGGTGTTAAATTCAGTGCGTTTGGAAGTATCATCGATTCCAGCTAAAAGCTGTTTGGCTTCGTTTTCCAAAGCACCAATCTCGGCTTCGGTGTATGCACCATTACCAGCCTGAATTGTCAATTCACGGACACGATTTAAGGTATCTTGAATACCGCTAAGACCGCCTTCGGCAGTCCGAATCATGCTGATTCCGCTTTGAACATTATTGGAGGCAGCTCCAAGGCCACGAATCTGCGAGCGCATACCCTCAGAAATGGTTAACCCGGCGGCATCATCAGCACCACGATTAATTCTTAATCCGCTGCCAATTTTTTCCAGATTCGAGCCGAACAACTGTTGATTCAGTTGCAGACGATAAATGTTCATCCCGTTAAAAGAAGAATATCCACCAATTCCATTAAGTGCCATAACCCAAGCCTCCTTGCTATCCTTTCGGATTTCAGCACGACATCTTTATAGTAAAGCACTAAAGCAAAAGGTTAGTCAATGATCGCTAATTATGGATCTCGATCTCGGCTTCGATCATGTCTTTGGTATGTAATAACTCCTGTTCAAAGGAATGAATCATACCGGCCAGTTCAATTTGGAACTGTTGTTTGGATTGCATCCAATCAATGGCGTTTGTCTCAGTTTTTCCTAGCAGGTTAGCAATTCTAATCGAGAGTTGCTTTTGCTTCTCTTGCTCTCGCTGCATTAAATTGCGTTTAGCTATCAGGGCTTCCAGATCACGAATCTTGGCCAAAAAAGTCTTTTCTATTTTGGTTAGAATCACATTTACGGCCATGGCATCCACTAATATGCCTTCTGTAATCTTTTGTCTTTGGGCCAATTTGGCAATCGTCTCCCCAGTATTGGGTTCCGGGGATGATTCCAGGTCTTTGGATACTGCCTTGCATTCTTCAATCAAACGCCGACATTCCCTGATTTTGTGAGTGATGGCGTTTTGCCGGGTTAATAAAAATAGTTTTAGTTTTTCGTTCCAAAACTTAAGCAGGTCCTCAGGGCTTAAAATATAATTTTGATACTGTTCCCTAGCGGAACCAATCATCTCATTCTCTTTAGTAGTAAGGTATTGCTCACGGATGACTCCGTAAACCAGTCCACCAGAAAAAAAGCCTACGGCTCCCAAAATACCGGACCCAACCCATTGATATCCCGTACTGATAAAAAAGGCCACACCGGCAATCAGTCCTGGGGTGGCTACCATCAAAATCAGGGCCAACAAAAGCCCAAGCCCTCCGACCCATACACTAAAACTAATAGTTACCAGTAAAAATAAAGCAATGGATATCAAAAGGGATTCAAGCTGCATGCCTAAACCAGCCATGGCTCCTAACCCTAGCCCGTACCAGGCACCTGGGCCTAGGCCAGCTTCGCGGATTTGGTTGAGGGAGTCCCTAACCGAATTACCGGCCAGTTTCTCCACCAGCCCTCGACGATAGTCAATTAGTTCTTGCTCCCAGTCCTTGCGGGCGACTTCAATCAGAAGCTGTCGGCATTCTTCATCCATGTCCCATTATAAGATATGTATGGCCAGATATGCGAAGAAGAATCCTGTACTCCAAAGAATCCAACCAACAATTAATATGATTGGCATTTTGGCCTTGATGCTTTGGCAGGCTTTTTTTTGTTCTAGGCTGCACTCTGAAGAGGCCTGATTCTTCTGTGAAATGCTGGCAAACACTAGGCTGATAAATGAGAGGCTAAACAGATATCCCTTGTATTGTGAGATCCAGACGATTTGAGGAAAGACACTGACAAAGGATGCTAGCGACGCCCCTAGGCCCACCGTTACCAGAATAGCTGGTAGAGCACAGCAAACCAGAGTAGATGCTGAAAGTAATAAAGACAACCAGTGGATTCCAGTCTTACGGCTTTCCATGTAAAGTCTCCATTTTTACAAAATGATAGCCGGAGTCTGTGATCAGCTTTTTAATTCTGGATTCCGCGATTTGTTGATTGGGTTTAAGGTTTAAAACAATGTGTTTGGAGTTCAGATCCACCTTGATGGACTCCACAGCCTTCTCGCGGCCAAAAACTTTTTCCAGAGCCCGGGCACAAAAGTCACAAACAAGTCCATTGACTTGAACCTTATATTGCAGTGGCAGGGTACTAATATTAGTGGTGGCTGTGCTGGATGTCGTCGAAATGACGGACAGGGCCTGAGATTGATCGAGGGAAAACCCAGTGATCAGAAAAGAAAGAAATAGAATTGTTTTCATTTAAAACCTCCATATAAAGTTTATAAGCAATGTATCTTTATCGCTGTAGCCAATTTCAAAAAGCTGGGTTCCCTTAAAGAACCTCAGAAGGGGAGTCAGGGTTACGGAATCACTATCATCAGGTCGATGGTCTGCCTGAAGCATAATCCAAGTGTGCAATTTGCCGTAGTCTGCGACATAAGGGGCCCATCCTACTCTGTATGAGCTCATGGCTGTAGTGGGCATACCTCTACGATAGTCAAGTTTTCCCGCCAGCATCACAAACCATCTTCTGTCCTCCCAGTCCCAGGATAATTCAGCAAACGAGGCTTCTTTTAAGTCTTTGCCATTGCCCTTGGGATTGGCGTACCCCAACCCGGTTTTTAAGTACCAATTGGCTTGTGAGTGTGGGGCATTGATGCGTTTTAATAGAAAATTATTTTGAATATAGGTACGGTGAGAATTGTCCTTTTCCATTTTCTCCTGACGAATACCTAGCGAATGAAAGGCCGTGGGAGAGTAGTGGACATGCAATGCCTGGGAAAAGGCATCATTATGTGAAAGCACCGTCCATCCACCGGGATAAGAAACAGGTCTTGTTTGGCTTGAGGACACCAGAAGTAAGATTAGAATCAGAAAATACATATACCCCCTATAGGTATATTTCATGTTATTGGCTAATTTGTCTTGCTGTCAAGGCTTGTTCCCTTGACAAATAATTTTTTTTCAATAGGATCACTTACTTGGGCGATAAATATTGAGGTGTTTATGTTGCGATTACTCCATCCTATGGTTCTGATTCTTATCTTGAATCTATCTCTTGAGGCATCCTTTAAAGAAAAATGGGCCGACTTGAAGGAGACTTTGGAGCCGGCCAAACTAGAACAGAAAATCCGCGAGAAGGTAACTTCTTTAGATATTGGGTTTAATCTGGATCTTTTGGATGTGGATTTATTTAATGGAGTGGGCTTAGCAGCCAAATATCGNNAATATCGCTACGAGGTTGAACCATCCTATCGTGAAGAGTGGTATACCCGCGTAGACAAATGGGTTGTTAATACATCCATCAGACCTGGGGATTGGTTGTCGGAATTTGAACTTCCCATTGGCCTGACGATTTCCAACGGTGCTGAAATGGTATTTGTGCGCCAGTTTAAGTCGCAAAAGGAAGCCTTAAAAGCGTTGCCATATTCGCCGAAACACTTGCCTGTAAGTGCAGAGAGAGCATTATCACAGTTGCAGCCTGGTGACTTTGCCGCAATTCCTGCCAAAATGAATCTACTGGTTTCGGCCAATGCTTCAGCGGGTTCTGGTATTTTTAACGGAGAACTGGGAACCCACTATTTGTTAAGTGGCGAGTTTCAGATTCAGGTGTTTCGTTTAAAAGATGACAGAATGCGCGTAAAGTTGATTGCTCTAAGAAAAAAAGCTCATGGGGCCAACGCATCTATCAAAATGGATTTTAAAATTTTTGGAATTTCAGTAGTTGATAAACAGGTTAAGAAGCTTCTGGATATGAATCTGGCCCAGTTTGGAGTTCAGAAAGAAGAGGGTAACCTGTTTTTACTTGATTATATTTTTGATTTGAAGAATCAGGAAGCCAGAAATGCTTTTGATAACCTGCTTGCAGGTACCCTAAAGTTTAAGAATGCTCAGGTTCTAAATCCGTTTCTTGATGGGAAAGAGCTTCATGACACGGTGCTTACAGATTTGACGATGGCAGAAGCCATCCATGAAGAAGATTTGGAAAAAGATGTGGCAAAGCGCAGAGTGGATCGCATTTTTAAGGGTCAAAACGATTTTCAGACCCGGTCTTCCCGATTAAAACTCGGTATGAGTTTAGCTAAATTTGAAAACAAAAATGCCTTCACCTCCAACCAGATTGCCTGGTTTGGCCGAGATGGTCAAAGGCAGGACTATTTGTATCCTGTGTACTCCCACGAAAAAAAGCGCAGTTTCTTTTTTGGGGTGTTTAAATCACAACAAGTTGAGTCGTATTTTGCCCTGTTTCCAACCGATGGCTCGGGTCAAGTTCAGGATTTTTCCGATTACGGCTATAACTATGAGTTAAAGGACAAAACCCTGTTTGGATACGAGGTTACACAGCTAAGAGAAGGTCTTAATCGTATCTTGCCCGTAAATACTGTGATTCAGTACGGGGATTGGGAAAAGTCCTCCAAGCGCGAAAATGCCAGGGTCAAAATGGAAGTGTTTTTCCATAAAGAGGCTGTGAATCATTTAGTTGGCATGACGGAAGATCAGTTGTATGCCAAAATGGCCGAATACTTAGTTCGCCTTCCTGATCAGAATCCACCGCACAATTCGGAATCGGATCATATGCGCCCGAGTCCAGGCCGGAAATGGTCCAATGAGAAAAAGGCAGCTTTGCGAGTGGTGCTGAACAAGTATTATGATAACTATTGGTTTCCCATGATTAAAATGGTGGAAAGACTGGCTCGCATATTGGCCCCCACTGGTGTTGAAAATTACAACAAGCGAGTGGAAGAATTGTTTGATTTGCGTAAAAATTACACTTACGAGCATCTAGGAATTGGCTTTTTGATCTCCTTGTTGCCTGAGTCTGAGATCAGTCGCCTGATGTATATGTCTGTAGACTGGACAGCATCTGGAGTGAAGCCTTTTCAATTGCGCCTTGGAGATCACAAAAACAGTCTCTTATATGAAGAATTGCAGATGGTGCAAAATATTCTTAATGACAGAGATCTTGATTTAAGTCTAGGTGATTCAGAGCTACCCCCCTCTGATGGATTGGTGGAAAAACGCACTATGATCTTCGAGGCTTTGTACGAGGGAATCGAATAGTGTCAAAGGTTGAATCGATTCTTATCCGGCCCAAACGAGGAGGGCCGGTCCAAATTGTATCAGCCTGTGAGGTAAATGCCGGATATGGGATTGTGGGGGATCACCATTACCGTATGGGCTGCCCTGATAAAGACCAGATTACCTTGATTGAAACCGAGGCACTTGAGGCGGCTACTCGCGATTATTCCACGCCTCTGTCCCATGAAGAGTCTGGTCGCAACCTGCTTACCAGTGGAGTCTACTTGAACCATCTGGTAGGTAAAACATTTAAGATTGGCTCAGCCAGTTTTAAGGGCATTGAGCTATGTGAGCCTTGCGGAACATTGGAACGCACCTCCAGAAAAGGGGTGATTAAGGCCTTAATTCATCGTGGTGGACTTAGGGCAGAAATCCTTCAGTCTGGTCACATTAAAGCTGGAGATTCTTTACACCTTAGCTAGTTCGTGAACAGGCACTAAAGAAGAATGACGGAAAATAGAGGCAGTCATCATCGAAATCTGTACTTTCCTGTAAAAGGGCTTCCAGAACCGGGAGTCCCCTGGATTGAGATATACAAATGCGAGGATTCTCCCGAACATTTTTTGGTGGATAAAAACATCCTTTATGTTTGTGAGAAAAGCTGGTTTTTAGCCATTGATATTCTTACCCTGGAAACTCTTTGGAGAGTTAAACTTCCACCAGTATGGAAGAGTATCCCGTTTTCCATGAATTCCACTTCCATTATTCAGGGTTGTTATAATGGAGCGGTCATTTGCCTGGATAAACAGACTGGTGCAACCCGTTGGAAGCGTGATTTTGTGGGATTTGAGGCCAGATATTCCTTAATCGCGATGGATAGTTTTGCCCTATGTATTATGCATCAAGTGGCAAAACACCCACAGTTGGTTTGTATGGATCTGGACAGTGGCGATATCCTGTGGACATATCGCTGCCCAGAAACCGGATTCTTCGGAAACGATTATAGCCATTTGATGCATGACAACGGGACCGTAGTTTTTAGTGCCGGCAGTGCTCTTTGTGGATTATCTCTGATCACAGGTAAGGAAATGTTTTTTCGCTATGGTGGCTCGGCGTATGGTTATCCTGTGATGTATAAGGATTGGGTAATTTATCTGACAGGGTTGGTACTGCATTTATTTTCTTTAAACACATGTACTTTGGTTGCGCGGTATGAATTTGACCGTTATTTTGGGTACAAAGGTAAAAGCGGCGGGGCCAAGTCTCTGGTATGCCTGTTTTAGCGCGCCACTTATCAAAAGACCACACACGCAAATGGTTATTCGACGTTGGTACGGGCAACGCGGTCG
>DITF01000234.1 GCA_002422125.1 bacterium UBP17_UBA6191 | reverse complement strand
TGAATGGGCCTTAAATGAGGTTTTGTCCAAACATGATCCCGTAGTCAAGGCAGAAAAGGCAGAGGCTAAAAAAGTCCAAAAAGTAAAACCTGTCACGCAGAAATTATCTGACTGCAAAGCCACTGAAAAACTTGTTCCAGAGTCGGTTTTAAACCATGATGCGGTTACAGAAAAACAAGTGAGCAAGCACAAGGTAGCAACTAATCAATCTGTCACGGGCCCCAAAANNGTAGTTTCCAAAAAAACGGCAAGCGCTGTAACCACAGACGGTATTTACATATTCATCACATTAAACCAGTCCGGGATGGGGGCAAAAATACAGTCGAGAATTTAACCACCCTTTGCTCGCTTCATCATACCTATCTTCATCATCGGGAGGAGATTGAAAGTTCCTTGCTTCTCCTTAGGCAGTTTAGGCGGGAGCAGGGGATTAGTTAAAAATTGAGCCACAAGATTTTTAGTGTCATGGATAGCCTCTGCTATACAATATGGTGCAATTCAATTCTTACGCGCGTTTTTAGACTCAAAATAATCTTCGATATATTTTAGGACTTTTTTGCGCAGTTCTTTGGGTAGTCTGGGGAAATGTTCTTCAATCTCTTCATCCCATTGTGGTTTGTTTTCCTGATCAGGCTTGGATTGCATCAAAAATCTCCTTTTCGAGGCTACGATTGCTCATGGCATTAAATTGTCTCACAAGGGTGGGGGAAGTGACATTAACCTCAATAAGCTTGGAGTCGATCAAATCAATTCCGGCAAATAGGAGGCCGTCTTTTTTAAGATATTGCCCAAGGCGTTGGCATAGGTTGATTTCTGAAGTGCTAAGTGTGGGGATGCTTAAACTAGCACCAAAGCTTAGGGCACAACGGAATTCCCCCTGAGGAGGAGTGCGAGAAATTGCCCCCACAATTTGCCCATGTATCAGAAAGACTCGCCGATCTCCTTGGCTTACGGCAGGCATAAACTTTTGCGCAATCAGAAACTGATTTTGGGGCAGAGAAGTATCTGTGTCTTCAGGCTTAAGTAGTGAGACTCCACGACTGCCAGCTTCATTTAATGGCTTTAGTACCACACTAGCCTCAGACGACTGTCGAAACTTTTTTAGATGATCATGATTCATGCTTAGAACCATTTCGGGAAAATCCTGTATCAGCCTCAGACCATATATTTTTTCATTGGCTTTTAAAAGAGCAGAGGGAGGATTCACAAAGATGGTTCTTCCTCTGTCCTCTGCAATGCTTAAAAGCTGTAAAACAGCGATATAATTCTCATCTACGGGTGGATCTTTGCGGATCAGACACAGTTTAATTTCATCAAAGTTTACATCCAGTGCGCCCAAGACCGATATGCTGGCATTTTCAGCCTCCACAGTTACATCTACGACTTGCCCACTGACTCTTAAAGCACCGTTTACATATAAATCACGGGTTTCAAAGGCCAGAACTGTATAGCCTCGGAGTTTGGCTTCCTGCATTAAAAGAAGGCTGGTGTCCTTGGCCAGGTTTAAACTTGAAAGTGGATCAACCCAGAAGGCTGCTATCATACTGACTTCCTCAGGTTCGGCGTAAATGGGGTTCCTCAAAACGACGGTGGGTTAGGCAAGGGATCTGTTTTCTTAATGCATGCAACTCGGAAAAATCCACAGAGGCTGAGATCACATCGGCTTTCTCAGAATCAGCTTCGGCTAAAATACGACCATCGGGAGATACAATCATGGAATGTCCCCAGGTTCTAAGTCCATTTTCATGGGTTCCAGCCTGATTGGCTGCAAAAACAAAACATTGATTTTCGATGGCTCTGGCTCGCAAAAGAACTTCCCAGTGCCGTTTGCCAGTATTGGCCGTAAAAGCTGATGGAATAGCAAACATCAGGGCACCTTGACGGGACAGCGAGCGATAAAGTTCGGGAAACCTCAAATCGTAACAGATACTCATACCGATGGTGCCCAATTCGGTTGTTGCCAGACGAAGTTCACTCCCTGCTTTGGTGAGTCGACTTTCCTGATAGGTGTCCCCAGGTTTTTCGGATAATTGAACATCAAAGAGATGGAGCTTATCGTAGGTTTGAATTAGGCTTCCATCCTGACCCACCAAAAAGGATCGGTTGTATACCTGGTTTCCGCCACTGGCCCTAATAAATATGCTGCCTCCCAAAACAAGGGAATTACATTCTATGGCGATGTCTTTTAAAAATTTCAGGGCTAGAGAGGACTCCAGCGATTCACACAAAGAGAGCTTTTCGGATTCCTTGGCAAAACAAGCAAATGCCTCCGGCAGCACAATTAATGAAGCCTTGTCATTTTTAGCTCTCAGACAGAGTTCTCGGGCATTTTGCAGATTTTTTAACTGGTTACTACCAGAGTTCATCTGAATCACGGAAACTACAAATGATTTCATATCTATTTCCCAAGCACCATGTTTCTGATTCGTTCCAGAAAACCCTGCTTGTTACCCTGAGGCAAGTCGTCTTTCAAGATTACCGTAAAGTGTCCTTTCTTAAAAAGGTATTCACCTGAATCCAGAAGGTTGAGAAATCCCATCACGCGCTGATCCAGATTGGTTAACTCTTTTTTTCTGGCCAAAGTTTGGCGGCAGTAATCCAAATCTCCGTCCATAAAGCGAAAAGCCAAGCGATTTTTTAGGGAATGTTGATTGATACGGTTTAAAAGATCGCGAGCCTCGGCATGTTCCTGAGTTTCAAGGATCTGTTTCAAGATTGTTTCTGCCTTGACTAAATAGCCAATATCATAGGCTAGAAAATCAGAATTCATAACCTGTCCGCCCCCCACCTGGAAGCATTCAAGACAGCCTCTGAGCTTAAAGTTTATATCAGTTGGCATAAGCTCTGCGGCCTTCAGAAAACAATCAGCGGCTTTGATATGTTCTCCACTTTGGGAGAAGAAGATTCCAGCATTGTATTGAACCTGAGCATCCTCGGGATATTTCAACAAAAGTGAGTTAAACTGCTCGGCGGCACTATCGTTTTGGCCTGATTCGGCCTGTTCAATTGCTTGTTGCATAGCCTTAGCTATCTGCATATGTAACTCCTGTTGTCATAAACGCGTCAGCACCCAATTGTTTTAAGGTGTTAAGGATTTCTTTCTTGAGTTCAGAATCCAGGCTTTTTTCGCAACGCAGAACCAGATCCTCAAAAAACTCTTCCAAATTTAGACATCCAATTACCTGTAGTACCCGAAAACTGGAGACTCGTTCCCCTTGCCGCAAAATGGATGCCAGAAATCTTGCCAGTTCGGTCCCATTAATTTTGTACCATTGTAAAAATGCCAATTTATGTTCTTCCAGTTTGCGAAAAAAGCCCAGAATCAGTAAAACTTCCTCTCCTTTAGCTTGAAGAAGACTGTTAGACATTTGATCCAGACCAGTTGGCATATGGAAACGAGTGAAACATAATAAACCCCATTCTGCCTGTACTACCGTGGGAGCATCAAGAAAAATTAAATCCCATTCCTTTCTGTATCCTCCTTGATAATGCCGTAACACTAATCTCAAAAGAGCATAGGATGCACCAGATTTTACTTTGCTTAAAAGAGTTTCCAGGGCGTTTTCATTAAGTCTAAGTGGGAGTTCTCCATAGAGTCTTAAGGCCAGATTTCTTAGTTCAGGGCTGGGGTCCTCAAGCCATAGTTCTAGATATTTTAGAATTAGAGATAAATTATGATCCTCGGTTGTGTAATCTTTGAGAATCACGATGGTCTTGTTCATTACCGACTCATCAAAACCTGGTAGGGCTTCAAGGATTGTCTTTAGGATCTCTTCACCATGTTGTAATGCCGCCAGATCAAGGGCTGTTCTTTGTAACTCAGGGCTAGGAATGGCAAGTAGGCTGAGGTGCTCCCTTAAGTCTTTCACGCCTTGCACAATCCGCAGTTCAGAATTTAGATTTTTGGTGTCAAACAAAAGGTTAGGGTGCCTTGCAAGTAGAGAGTTTTGGGCACAGAGTCCTTCTGTCATCGTGTCTTGCAGGTAGGATTCCAGCTTTTGCATCAGGCTTCCGCCTAATAGAATTTCCTGACGGCTTGGGGTTTCGCCTAACATTAGATTAAGCCCTCCATCAAAAATCAGGCCGCCAACCTGAAGTTCCTCATCAAGGGTGGACCAATTTCTGCCTAGTTGCTTTAAAATATCTAGGCCACAAATCATGGAGCGTTGCAAAAGCACGGCCTCATATTCTTTACCGCAGAATAAAATTCCCATTTGAAAGCCAGACTCGTAAAAGACAATGCCCTCGACTTTTTGCGCAGCTTCGCGCACACAGGAAACATAGCGATTGAGATTTTCAAACCAGTCTCTGGCGGAGAGGGAATGCAAAGATTCCTGTGGATTGGGGCTGATCAGCAGGCAGATGCAGTGGATTTGTTGGTTGGTACTTCCAGGTTCAGAACCCACGGATTGGGATAGTTTTACGAACAATTCTCGCCCCATCAGCTTTTGCTGCACATCCCTTTCTTGAATGGCTAGATTGGTTTTATGAATTTGTTGTGACAAATGCATCAAGGAGGAGTCAAAAATCGGGATTTGTTTATCAGTTAACGAACCGGGCCTTCGGATATCGCTTAAAGAATGGGCCACATGGGTAACTTCCGCTTTCAATCTTCGTTGTAGAAAAAATAACAACAACAAAAGGGTTGAAAGAAGTGCAATCGCAACCAATGCAGTATCACTCATGGAATTACTGAGAGGTTCACGAATGCCTATCAATTTTTGGTTGCGAGCCTGCCACAAAATGCGTTCCTCTGGCTTGAAAAGACTGTAAACCGCTTCTTCTGCAAAGGGGAGTAAATGGCGAATATCCCGATAGTTAAAAAACAGTGGCTCCACATTTCCAGCTTGTAGAATTTTGATTTCGTTTCTGTAGTCTTTAAGTCTTTGCCGATCGAATTGAAACCGTTGGGCAGATTCCCATCCCATTGTCCCGGCCAGAATCAGAGAAATCAGCATGAAGAAACCAGATTTGAGGGAAGATGGCAGCCCACGGACCCCTAGGGAGGCTGACTGAAACCATAATATTCCAAACAAGGCCGTAAACCCAAATATACTGAAATAAAACCAGATACTGATTTCTAAAAATATACTGGTAACGGGCCAGGCGATACACAGATTCAGGCGAGGCAGGTGAGCCTGAGTAGGTACAGAATAGACAAAGTAGTCAAAGCCGTCGCGATTGGGGAGCACAAACTCATTTTTATGGGCCGATACATCCATAAGTACTTCCCAAACCCTTTGTGAGACGGGAAAGGCTTCAGCCTGTAATAATCCCAGGTGCCCATTTTTAGGCAGGCGATCCTGGTATTGTGTCGTGAGAGAGTCTAGGGCAGCAATTGTAATACCAGTCATCGGTCCCGTCGATGATGGATGAAACTCAAGGTAGGAATCCTGACGGGTCTTCTCCATTTGGGTAGCCTTAGAAAGCTCTTCCATGGTTTGAGGCAGATTTTCGGAGTAATCCCACAGAATTTCTTCCAGTACTTTAGTTCTAGCTCTCTGCCTCTCAATCTCAGAATCCTGAATTTGCCATAAGAGACATATTCCAGCCACCAGTATTAACAAAATTTCTTTTAAGTAGCGCTTCATGAGGTAGGGCTGCCTTTGCGTCTTAAGCGGCTGACAAGGGAATATTCCTCTAACGCCAAAAGAGTTTCCAAAATAAGTTGGTGGATATTTTCATCTTTAGATTGGGAGTATTTTTTCATAAGTACGGGAACTGCTAGATTGGAACGAATCTTTAAAAGTGCCAGAATGGCATTTCTTTCCACAAGGGGATTCGATTCCATCACCTTATCCGATGCCACTCGGATAGCCTCTAAAAACAGGGTTTTTCTCTCTCTCAGATAAAAATGCATGGGATGAGATAGCACTCGGTACAGAATTTTTAGGTTTTCTTCGCGAAATGTTTCGCCAAGACCATACAGACCAGAACAGGACAAAAGGGGATCGGGTGAGTCTGCCATGCGAATTAATTCAACCAATCCCTTTTTTAAACCCATCATCCATAATGCCAGAGCTGCATTAGCCCGGGCCCGATTGTTTCGGTCATTTAGCATGGACTCCAAATGTCTTAACACTGTTCCTCTGTCCATACACTTGCCAATGGCCTCAATGGCATTGGCTCTTACCCGGTCATTTTCATCCTGAAGCAAATGAAACAAGGGGGCAACCAGACTTTTTTTACGAATCTCTCCCAGTGAGATCACTAATGTAGCGCGACAGTCATGGTTCCATTCTTTTTCCAAAGAGCGCAGAAAAGCCTGACCTATGAGGTCTTCGTTATCAGGTCGCACCATTCGAGACAAGGACTTGGCAGCCTCAATTCGCACTCTAGGAGATACATCCTCCAACAAACTGATCAGCGGAGTGATCCCTCGTTCCAGCTTGTGGGTTTCCACAACCCGAATACTCACCAGTTTGTCTTCAACCCGCGAGGATTTGAGGTTGTCCAGATGAAAATCCAGATTTTTTTCCCCAGTGATGAGAGAGTGTTCCTGGTAGGTGTCACCTAGATGAAAAACTCTTTCAGCTTTACGAATAAAGTCCTTGTGAATATAGCCCATGGTTGTTTGGGGACAGGTTTTTAAAAATTCAATTTCTTCTGCCATTTCCTTGGAAAAACAACGCATCCTCATTCCATCAGCTTTTAAAACCACACCTGATTTGACAAAACAATGCCGAAGACTGGCCTTGGAACCGGGAATGTTCAAAAATCTCAGTTCGCGCAAAAACTCAGACAAGGCCATCAGAGCATGTTTTTCATATCCATCGCTTTCCTCAAAAAAGAGAACCTGGGCATGTTCACGGGAAAACTCGTTTAGGAAACCAAGGTTTTTACGGCAGGAGTCGGATACATGCTCTAAAAGAAGATGAGTATTATCCAAAGATTCAGGAATTTGCGGGACTCTTAGAGTAAGACAGATCACCCATTTTTCTCTGGCGGCCTTCAGGCTTTGGGAAGACTCTTTCTGAAGCTCCTGCCAGACTTCAGGGGCGATGTATTGGGACAATAGCTCCTTCTCTCTTAAAAAACTACTTAGGTGGTTCATCTCGGAGATTAACAGGCTGGTTTCATCCCTTATCAGAATAGGTAGCTGTTCACGGTATACACCACGATGGCAGCAATCTATGGCCTCCTCCAGGGAAGATAGACTTCTGGCCCTTTGGCGTAAATGAATTACACAAAAGGCAACCAGACACAAAATCATGGGGAGCCCAAACCATAGATCTTTTGTTTGTGACAGGTAAAGGCTGATCAGGCCAAGATTCAGGAGGGCTAAGAGGCTAAATGTCTGTTCCAATCGGAAGTATCCAGGTTTGAGGCTCAAATAAATCAGAGCAGACAGAAAAAGAATCAGATTGCCCCAGAAGATTGGTGGGTGGTCGATCTGAAGCACTGATTCAGAAAGCCAGTACCACAGCAGGCTTTGAATTAGCAGAATGGAAGATAAATGTAAACGGTACATCAAATTGAGTATACTACAATAATGCGAGCAATATTTATGCAGGATTGGTTAGGGATTTTCGAAAAGCCCGCCGGGTTGGTTACTCATGCCACTGTAGATAAGAAACGCGACAATTTTCAAAATCAGGTTCGTCGGCAGTTTGGTAATCCTGATGCTCGCGTATTACACCGCTTGGATGTACCGACTAGTGGGCTTTTGGCATTTTGCCTTAACCCCCAGTATCACAAGGAGGCGGATTTATTAATCAAGGGCTCATGCAAGGAGTACCTTTTGATTTGTACCGGTAATTTTTTGGGTTCAAAGCTTGTCTTAAAAAACTACCTCAAGGAAAAAGACGGTAAGGTCCGAGTGGTCAACAGTGGAGGGCAACCTGCGCACACAGAGGTGAGACTTTTGCAGTCCTATCAGAATGTACATTTGTGTCTGGCTCGCTTGCACACGGGCCGCCGACACCAGATTCGTGCTCAGATGGCCCAGGCCGGGTTACCAATTTTAGGCGATGTGTTATATGGGGGTCTTTTAGGCACCCAGCTATACCTTCATGCCTTCAGGCTGAAATTTTTATGGCAAGGCGTGCTAACAGAGGTTGTCACCGACTACCCCAAACGATTTAATTCAGCCAAATCTTTTTTGCCACCAATAGAGCTAGAAACCATGGCATTACCACATGACTGGTGATATGTAATATTCGACCAAAGACTTTCCCGTAGCGAACCTGAAGGCTTTGGAGACGGAGGAAGTTCTGGGGATGATACAAATGTCCATAGAGGCCTAAACCCCCCTGGATAATCAGAATCAATACGAACAAGGAAACCAGGATATCTTTCATAGGTAGGGCTTGTTAATTTTATCCATTAGCTTCATATAATCAGGGCGGCTCAAAAGGTTTAGGCCACTTTTGTTTTCCTCACGAATTACGCGCAGGGCTTCCAGAGCCTGTTTGGTCAGAATCCGGTAGGGAGCCCACTCCACAACATAACGATAAAGGGTCACGGCATTGCCCCAAAGTGACTTACATACTTCCAGATCAGGGGGGAGAGCCTCAACACAGGAAAAACGACCTCTATGTCTAATATCCTCAGCTTCATTCATAATCTGGTCAAAAAATGGGAAAAAGAGCTTGGATTTGGCCGGATCATCCTTGTGGTAGTCAATCGAACCAGGAAACTGGGGATACATCTTTGCCAGTTCCTGATAAATTTTGGGAGCACTGGAATAAGATTCGAAGCGCAATGAACCAAACTCCAAAGCCAGTTCCACCTTACGAACGGTGGGAGCAGGTGCTTCTAAGAGCCTAAGAATTTCCAGCAGATTCTTGTTGTAAGCCAGGTAAGTTTTACTGACATAAGGCAGACTTTCCTCAATATTTTGCGCCACCAATTTTTGCCAGACAGACAATAGGGATTGCAAAATATAATCAGGATTTTGATCTAACCAGGACAAATATGTGTGGTGCAGATCCGGTTCCATCCAGTCAGCGGCTTTTTGCAAAATCCAGTCATAATCACGAGTATTATTGAGTTGGGCCGGCAGGATATGAGTCTGAATTCTGGAATAAAGCTCATGGGCACTGTAGACATCCTCGAATGGATATTGTAGTAGGCGGTCCCGCAGATGGGTCAGTTTGTTTTCAGGATCGAGGTGAATTTCTCTTAAGAGATAGGATTCATGTCCATCTTTTAAGGCCCTCACTACCTCAAGGCTGGTTTTACGGATCTGGAAAACAGGATGGAATTCCAATAACCATAAATAGTGCCCCAAAAAGATGGTGGCCTCCAGATTTTGATCAAATTTGGATTCCTCTGATCCTGTGAATTCAATTTCCGACAGAGTGGGGGAAATGTCTCTTAAAATCACATGCAAAAGTTTCACCGAGCGGCTTACAAATTCCTGAGGATAGGGCTTAAAAAGATAGGAATTCATGTTTTGATTCTGAATTTTAGGAAACTGAATGCTTAAGTCTTTATCAATTTGAACTACTGAGTCATCGTTGGGTTTAACGGAAACTGCTTCGATTGGACTAGGCTTACTAGTATCGGCTGTTGTGGACCTTTGGGTGTTCCGAGGTGCGGGATTTCCTGTGGCTGGGCTTTGTTTGGGTGCCAACCTTCTTAGTTTGGGAGCAGAGTCCTGATTTTCATTGGCATGGGTGAGAAATGTCCCGATCAGACAAAAAATGAAAATGCGATTGAGAATCCTCTGGTAACTCATTTACTATGTCCTTTCGGAGAAATGAGCATTCCATTTGAGCCTTTCCCGCCCGGTTGGCGGAAGTGTGTATTCAGGAGGCTGCTAAGAGATCGGGTAAAACCGATATTATTGGCAGTTCTTACAGACGATTCCACCTATAGTTATAAGGATGTTGAGGTTTCTTTAGACTCCGTAATCCGTGAGGTGAAGGCTATAGTGGAAGTTAAAAATTGGTTAGGTATGCAATATAGATTATATGGAATTCCCAATTGCGACAAAATGAAAAAGGCCAGAAACCTGTTGGGAGAAGCGCAGGTCTCCTTTTTGGAAATAAATTATAAGAAGGCTCCACCATTAAAAGAATGGCTAATCGAAGTTAGTCAGCATATCCCGCTCCATGAATTGATCAATGTTAAGGGAACAACTTTTAAACAATCTGAATTGAAGCTTGAACTTATGTCTGGTGATGACATTTTGGAATTTTTACAGAACCATCCATCAGCCATTAAAAGACCGCTGCTTTTTAAGGAAGGGGTTTATTTTCTGGGTCTGGATAATCTGGCTTCGAGCCTGGGGGTTGAGTGAATTTTGCATCGTTTTTAGGCACAAAAGACAGGATTTCAGACTTTTTGCAAAAAGATTTAATGCTTCGTTCTCGCTCGCGGCCTTTTTTGAGGGGCAGCGTTTTAGTGTCGCAGTTGGGTTTTGGAACCTATCGTGTTCATCATAGAGTTTCTGAACATCACGAGGCTTTATTGGTAGCCTTGCAGTGTGGGGTTAATCTGATTGATTCCTCGACTATTTATACTGATGGCAGTGCGGAAACCCTGATTGGAAATGTATTGGAGGAAATGTCGGCATCAGGTTATACCAGAGACCAATTTGTGATTGTAAGTAAACTGGGGTTTATTCAAAACGAGGCCCAGGCAGGTTTGTGGTCTGAAGTGGTTGAGTACTCGCCTCACAACTGGTATTGCCTCCATCCAGATTTTATTCGGCATGAAGTAAACGCATCCCTGGCCAGGCTTAGAACTGGGGGGTTGGATGTTATGCTTTTACATAATCCCGAGTGTGTTTTGGAAAAACTTGGGGAAGATCTGTTTTATCAAAGACTAAAAGCAGCTTTTGTTTGTTTAGAGAGTTTGGTTCTGGAGCAAAAAATTCGATTTTATGGCATCAGTTCCAACTCTTTTGCTGCTGATAAAGAAGAAATTGATAGAATTGATTTGGAAAAAGTCCTAAAAATTGCGGCAGAAGTTTCAAAATCATTGGGCCTTTTGGCGTCACATTTTCAAGTGATTCAATTCCCTCTAAATCCCATAGAGCATCAGGCCGCCACTAAAAAAACCTGTAGTTGGGAGGGCAATGGTTTGACTGTACTTGAGTTGGCGAAACAGACTGGCCTGGATGTTTTGGTTAACCGCCCCCTAAATGCGGTTTTAGGTCAGGAACTGATTCGTCTGGCAAAAAAGCCATATACCGAGGGCATCGACTATCGCATGAAATTCTCGGATTGTCTAAAACGGGTGCAGAAGTTTGAAGATCAGATTTGGAAGTTTATGGAGGGCTCAAAAAAACTTACCAGTTTTGTAGCCAATTCCACGGACTTTAAAGCTTTTGCGATGGGTACAGAGCTTAGCAATATGCTGGATCTATTGCAGAATGAAGATCATTGGGCAGAGGTTATGCATTCATTTGCCATGTTGCATACCCAAAAATCTTTACAGTTGTTTGATAAGGTGTTTGGCAGGGACTCAGGTTTTGATCTATCCCAGTTTGCCCAGGATTATCTGGAAGCGTTAGGTGCACTGGAAGAAGCAATTGTAGGATTTTTACATCGTCGTGAGTTTTTTGAGGTTACAGAACCATTGTTTGATAAATTTGGACCAGATTTCTTTTCCGATGCTGAATCACATTCAGCAGCAGTGATTCGATTTTTACAGGATTTACCCGGTAAACCAGTAGTATTAAACGGTATGAGATGCCGGGATTATGTCAGGGACGCAACCAGTAGTCTGATTGAAGAGGCGCATCCACAGGTTTCTGAGGTTCTCTCCCGTCTGATACGTCACTTTTGACACATCGAAAGCCTAGATTAAGTCGTAGACGAAATGGCTCAACTGAACCTTGAGGGAAAGTCAGTTTTTTTGAGTTGTGCACTGGCTGTTGCTCGCGGGTTAAAACACGGCGATTTTTGTCAGCATCCTCATCTTCCCAGTCAAGAAGCCACTCTTGTCCATATTCCAATTCACCCATGTTTATAAGATTGGGCTTATGGGCTTTTACAATTTTTTGCATCTGTAGATGTGTAGGCAGGCTCATTTTATAGTGAGAGCAATAGCTTAAGGCTTCATCCCAACTGACACAGGCTACACTGGTTTCAGGATCGGTTAATTCTTCGTGTCGCCCACAACGGGGCAATGGTTTTGAGGTCTTTTGGGCATAGTCTCGATACATGCCATTAGTAACCCGAGTGTAGTCTACATAAAAGGCGGGAAGAAAACTTTTTCTCTGGTAGTATCCATCAGGAAGCACAAAACCCTCAGGAACGCGGTTCTGTACCATGTTGCGCCCCAGACTGATTCTAGTATCAGGGCCAGTGGGGTCAAGGGTGATGTGGGGATTGTATCCATAGCCATTTTTTAAGCGAATAGTCACTGTTTTGGTCTGATGATGGGGCAAAGTGAACAAGAGACTGTATTCACCTTCCGGGAGCCGTCGGATCAGTGGAGTTTTGCCCATTGGAAATTTCATCTGCGCGTCCAGATACACCATGGCATGAGGTGGATTGGAGTCTAAACGAAGAATGGGGCTGCTACTTTGGGTTGGCATGGCATATTGGGATGGCTGTAAAAGGATTTCTCTGGTTTGTGGGTTGGGTAAACGACTGACACAGCGAAAACCTACCTTGTCATATCTCAAGGATGGATTCAGACCTTCGCGATAAGAGTGGCTGAGATTTCGCACCACCATACGCCCAGAAACGGCATTTTGTCTCGGATTAACACCCTGATAATATTGAGGTACCGGGTCGCGGTACCAATCACGGCTCCATTCACTTAAGGTTTGCTGCTTCAGGTGTTTTCCAGCGATACTCATTAACTCCTGCTCAGCTTCAGTAGGCAAATCCTGGCCATAAAAACGGCAGAAATCTAAGGCTTCGCGATAGGTCAGCCCTTTGATTGCCTCCTGGGGTTCGTGCTGTCCTAGGTGGTTTAAGAGCTCTGCCCCAAAATCGACATCGGCCAGACGGATATATCTGGCGAATTCATAGGCAGTGGTTGGGTGGAGGCTGATTAAAAAACTTGTGATTACAAGCTCTCTTTCACTGACGGTTCCTGGCTGAAACTGGTAACTTCGTTCGGGTATGGTACTCATCAATTGAGCAGAGTGACATTGCAAATATTGCGCTTGGTTGTTTTCCAAAGGTAGATAACAGTCATGTACGAAAGCAGTAAGTCTGGTACATACTAGTAAAAGAAACACAAACAACATAAGGAAACTATCGTCAAAGAATCGATATTTTGTCGATAATTCCAAAACAATGGCATCAGAACAAGAAATAATTGAGGCACTCCAGAATTCGGACTCGGCGGAAGTTCGTATTAAAATTCTGGATCAGCTCGGGCATCGCATTAAACCACAGCACAGAAAGCTGATTCGGCATTTAGTCGAGTTAAGCCAATCTGTGAAAGATGAGCAAGTAGCTTATAGCGTGAGACGGGCCTTGTTTCAAATTCGCACCCGTTACAATATTACCAATTTTGCTTTGTTTTTGATGGATCCTTTGACTCTGTTGCAGTCTTCTGACCCGGCTTATCGACTTAAAGCCCTGGAGTCATTTGAGAATCAAAATGTGAGTCTGGAACAGTGCTACTATTTTTTAGGCAGTCTGCATTTTGAAACCGATGCATTTGTATTAAATCGAATGCTGAGGGTTTTACCAAAGATCAAACATCTGTTGCCTCCTCAGAGTTTGAGACGAATTCTTGAGGGTCTGAGCAAGCATGAGGATTTGAGAATTCGCAATCAGGCAGTGACGGAGTTAAACGCTTTACACAATCCAGACAAATTCCTTTCGATAGAAACCTTATGGCAAGGATTAGGCGATTCGGATCAAAGGGTTAGAGAGCAGGCGATTCGGGGCGTTTTGCAGGAAGCACGAGAATCAACCGCCCATAAAATCAAAGAGACTATGGAGCATAGTCGGGACTATTACTTGCTGGAATCATGCCTGACTCTTTGTGAACTTGGTAAATTCGCATTTGAAGACAGTGTTATGAAGAGAGCCACGCAGGCTTTGCGGGAAGCCAGAGGCAATCAGGAAGAAAAGATGGTGATGCCAGCTTTGATGTCTCCTTCTCTACCACAACCGACTTCTCTGCCAAATCAGTTTGGGCCAGTGGCGAGGGCTTCGGCTATTGTGATGGTTTTGCAGTCTATGTTGATTGCTGGTTTACTAAAGGCTCCGGTACCGACAAAAAAACTAGACACTTCCATCACTGAAGTGGCTAAAGCTTTGGAATCTCCAAAAGATTCCGTCCAAGAACCCGAGGGGTCTTTAGCCTTAAGTGATGATCAAAGTCTTAAGGTAAAAATCGAGATTTTTCAGAGTCAAGGCAGGCTTTTACGGGAGAACGCCGATCGGTTTTTATCGGTTGCCAATCAAAAATATGAGTCTGAAGCTTACGATGAAGCTAACCAGTTGTATATGAGTTTATATGAAGTATACAAGGATAACCGCATGGCGGTAGATGCTGTTCGTTTGCTTTCAAGAACGCAAAAAGTGCAAAATATTCTGGAAAGCGTACGGGAGTATGTCAGTAAAAAGCAGTACATCTCGGCCGTCAAAAAACTTGAGGAAATCAAACATCTTGTATCTGCGGAATTGTTTCGCAAACATTATGACAGTATCGAATCTGAGAGAATCCGTCATCAGGAAGGAAATCAGAATCCATGATTGTATATTTAAAGGGAACGATTCTGAATCGTGAGCCAGGTAGAATTTTTCTAAATACTGGCAACATTGGCTATGCCATCCATCTGGATATGCGCACCGAATGCAGTCTCAAATCCGTAGGCGAAGTACAGGAACTTTACACGGCCCATATTATTAGGGAACAGGAACAAAGTATGTATGGCTTTGATTCCTTGATTAAACTGGAGGTTTTTGAGTTACTCATGTGTGCCAACAAGGTTGGTCCAAAGGTTGCTCTCAGTTTTATCTCGGCAATGGAGCCTGAGGATATTTTGCGGGCCATTACAAACAAAGATGTAAAAGGATTCGGAAAAATTCCAGGTGCGGGCCCCAAAATTCTGGCCCAGGTTCTATTAGACTGTGAAAAAAAAGCCTTAAGACTTGCTGAAAAATACCAGATGTTTGGGCTTCAGGAGTTAAAAAAACTGGGTGTCCCGACACCTACGGATGACTTAAACCTGTACCCAGAGGTGGCTGAAGCCCTAAAACGGTTGGGTTTTACCCCATCAGAAATTCGTATCTGCCTGGAGTCGATTCAAAAAACCACAAAAATTGGCGCGGCCACTGAAGAAATTCTTTCGACCTGTCTACGATTCTTTTATTCCCAGAAGCTTTAATCCCTTACTCTAGGGCTGGAGTACAATCTTTCTGACATTGTGTGCTTCAACATCAGTTACATATAAAACATCTTTGCCATTCTGAAATTCATAATGCAGAGTGATGGGCCGTATAAATCTAACATCTAATCCAAAACCATCCAAAATACCTGTATCAAAGGGGTTTCCTACAATGGTAGAGATAGTCAAATCCCCGGAGGTTCCAAGATTGGTAAGGTCAATGGATCGAATGCTGGAACCATCTATAAAATAAAGTCTTGTTCCGTCCTTGTTCAGAGCCAGATCCCCAGGCCGATTCAGCAATGCATAGCGATTAGGACCATCAAAGTGACCTTGGATAGTATTTACACCGGCAAGGGTTGTTATATTGGCTTCGGTTACACTCTTGGTTAAATCGATCATTTTAATCTGGTAGGTCTGCCATTCACTAAAATAAATTTTTGTGCCCTGTGGGTTAATGGTGAATCCGTTTAAGCCCTTGATATCGTAAGTTTGTGCGCCAACCGTGCCTTGAATTCTGGCGTCAACCGTAGTCCGCTCAAAAGGTGCCTGACTGGTGTTGACCCTATATATTCTGCCGGTCTGAGGCTGGATCTCGTTGTCTCGGGCTCCAGCAAACAGAAGGTTCTGATAAGTTTGAATTTTGAAGGCGCTAAAACCGGAGTCTACAAGGTCCGTACCTGAACTTAAAATTTGGGTGGTGACGGTGATTGGTAGAGCGCTGACATTGATCTTTAAAAGTTGATTGTTGGTAATTGCAAAATAGTTAAAGGTATTTTGTTCATTGGTAATTCCGATTAGATTGGCAATAGGCTGTGGGTTGTTGTTATTTCCAATCATCATGGTGCGAGTGATATTTTTTTCCAGATCAATCACACGAACAAACCCATTGCCTTTATCTGTCACCATTAGAGTCAGTTTGTTCGGATCCATTATCAGTCCAGTGGGCTGGTTAAAGGATAGATTGGAGCCAAATTGGGTCTCTGGATCGGCACTGGCTGGAGCTTGTTTAATTCCTCCTATCAGATAGGTGGGATTACTGCCCATGTTAAGGCGCATGACACCCTTGTTAACCCCGGAATGCAGAGCATAAATCTGTGCTCCCTTGGTTGGATGAACCACAGGGACTAAAGCCTCATAGCCAGCACCTAAGTCATCATTTCTTAACCTTAGGGCACTTTGAGATAACCCAGGATTGGCATTGGTGGTATTTGACTGCACCAGAGAGGATGCACCGCCAAGATTTGTATCAGCCAGACTTCTTAGTTCAGCCANNGATAATCGGTTCTAAATATGGACTGAGGGGTTGTCTGATAAAGCGATGGGGAGAGAGAGGATTTCACAAACAGTATCCCCGCAGTGACGGCTATGGCTTTAATTACACTGTTAGCATCTTCTGTCAGAATCTGGCTGGCACTCAGGCTCCCATTTCCAGCTACCGTAAATTTGGTAATAGAGGCTCGGTGAGGATTAATGGCCTTGTCCCCAATATTTTTCATGGTGTAGATCATGGCCTCAGAGCCAATGACCAAGCTGTTCCATCGAGGGGATTCGGTCGGATTGTTGATACCACCACCATCTACCTTCCAGCCAATATCTCCTGCTTGCATTTTGAAGTGATCCAGTTGGAAAGGATCGATTCGTACTTCGGAAAATGCATCGACCAATGTCGAATTGGAAGGATAGTATTCTGAGAGATGATAACGAATAGGCTCGTTAAATCCTTTACCGTTATTTACAAAGACATTAACCGTTCGACTACCACTACTAAGCACTACTAGATCGATAAGACCCTGGGCATGACCTTTGGGGGCATGAATGTCCATTGCTAGGATGGTCTTGGGTTTTAAATCGGTATTGTAAAACACACAAGGTTTAAAATTTCCAGGGGTAATCAAGTCATTGTACATAACACAGATGTTGTTACCAATCTGGTTGGCAATGGCTAGATCGGTCAATCCATCCTGATTCAAATCAGCAGCCACCATAGAAACGGGTCCGTTTCCAGCGGCAAACTCTTTGGCCGGGTAGGCTGTGTGATTAAATGTGTAATTACGATTCAAACTACTTAAGGACACG
>DITF01000356.1 GCA_002422125.1 bacterium UBP17_UBA6191 | reverse complement strand
GACTAAGGTAATCAAAAAGGGAAGAGTAGCCAAGTTCTAAATAAAACTTGGTGAAATCAGCCTCGAGAACCAGATCAATCAAAATGGCTTCCTGTTTTCTGTACTCTTGCACGCTTTGTGTGATTTTTAGATGTAGTGATTGCATAGATTAATTTTATCACGGGGTTTTTGGGCTTCTTCAGAGGCGCTAAAAACTAGGAAACTCGGCAATTGGATCATTTTGGGTCAAGATTATAGACATTTGGCAAGCAAAGCCATAATTGGAGTATCTAGCGAGGGATTTTTCCTACCATTCAGGCTTATCCAAAAAAGGCATCCAAAAACCTGTCAAGTAATTTTTGAAAAAACTGGTCGTGACAGATGGGTATTTATGCAATGAGCAAACACCGTGACAGATTCAGGTCATTTGAATTGGGAAACTATGTAAGCTTTGGCCCTAGTCGTCAAAGTATTCAATAAATGGGAACTAAGAGAGGTAAAAGATCTTTTGCGTCAGAATAAACCTCATCGGAATCCAATAACAAAACTTTCTTTTGGGAATTACTGGAGCAGCCGTAAGAAGAGCAGAGTCGAAGCTGATTTTTGGCCACGATTTTATAACCAGATGGTTCCTCAATATGCATGGACAGTAAGAGGCTACAGCCTGGAGCGACCATTTCAAGGTAACGATTCAAAATTTCGGGATAGTGGGTGGGCCAACTGTGTTCATTTTTGTTAAAAAATACCTCCCATAGCAAGGCACCTTGAGGGGTTTTTAGATAAATGTCTCCAAGTTCTGGATCCCAGCCATCCAAAATTTTGGCTTGGGCCCAGTGCTTAAATTCTGCCTCGAGGTACCAGTTTCTGTAACCGCTTAGTCTGGCGATTAGAGAAGTTTTTGCATCTCCCATTCCAGCCAGAGCTTGTGAGGGTCCGCTGTGATTGATAAATACCCCTCCTTGGGTCTGTAGGGCTAGCGGCCAGGTAAGAAACTCCTGCATCCAAAAAGTGCGCTCCTGTGGATTCATTGCCAGCTCAAATCTGGAAGTGAAACAAGCCGAGCCTTTGCGTAACTCCCAGTGCATCAGATGCGATAACTCATGGTTGCCTAATAGAAGAATCGCATCCCCTGAGTCCTTCATACTTTTAGCCCGGGTCAAAAGCTCCAAAGATCTATCCATATAGCCGGGGTACCCATGGATCAAATCCCCAGCCAAGACTAAAAGGTCGCACTCATGGCGATTTTTTAACTGATAAAATTTTTGGCAAACCATTTCAAAATCTGCCAAATTGCCATGCAGATCGGAACAGATTAAAAGTTTCTGGTTGTGAATGTTTCTTAAGTTCAATTCCTGATTCATGCTTGTCTTTTTTCGGTATTACAAAGTAATATGTGGGGCGAAGGAGAAGATTATGCAGCTAATTTTAACAGGTATTCTGAGTCTGTTCACTTTTTTAGGCCTTGGATTCACTGAGGAAGACCACCATCACCACCATGTGGCCCCTAACGGAGGTATTTTAATACCACTAGGGGATCATTCTGGAAACATTGAACTTCTATTTCAGCCCGAAACGGGCAAGGTTAGAATCTGGCTTTTAGATGGCTGCGCTGAAAACTATATTCGCTCTGCCCAAAAAGAAATTCAGCTTGTGGTGCGCAGACAGGAAGTCACCTTAGGAGTGACCGGTGCCGTCGATGATCGAGTAATTCGTCTGCCATTAGCTGCCATAGGAAACCGGCTCACAGGGGAAACCGTAGGCAACACTTCAGAATTCGGAGCTGTAATCGATTCCTTAAAAGGTGTAAAAAAATTCACTGGATTTTTTGATAAGGTAGAGTTCAGGGGCTTTGAGTTTGTGAAAGTCCCCGTACAATGGGACGAGCAGGCAAATTAGTTCTGGGTACAAAAGTTCTCAGGCCTTTGGGTACCAGATTCTGAAGGCGACCCGGAATCTGGCGCCCGAATCCCAAAGGAAGATTTCGCCACAGAATCTGTTTGCACCCATGGCTAAGATCGGTAGCCAGAGTCTCACCACGCAAAAATTGAAAAACCTGTTCATCCTTAAGAGTAAGGGTGTCTGGCCAGATTCCCTCAGGTAAAACTAAAGCCAGAGCATGAGAAACAGAGGGCTTAGAGCCTGAATCCACAATCAAAACCCCAGGTTCCTGACAAAAACTAAGGGCCTGAGAAAAGGGCAGAAACGGTTGGATTCGTTTTGGATAAAACCAAATACCACCACGGCCCTGATGAATACTGCCTCTGGCCTCCAAATACTTTTGGACCTCTGAGGGCAGTTCGGGGATTGTTGGGGAAGAAATGGGTTTAACTGGCCTAAGATTGGGTTTTTGCCTATTTTCACTCTTTCTTAAAAGACAGGCAAAATGGCCCTCCCCTTCCACCTCAAAAGGCCAAAGCTGTAAAAATTTTTCAGCATAAAATTCAGGATGAGATTCTAAAAAAATCTTAATCTGTCCCTCATTTTCATACCAGTTAAATGTACAGGTGGAGTATAAAAGATAGCCCCCTTCAGATACCAATTTGGCAGCAGATTGCAAAATTTCTTTTTGTCGGGCGACACAGACCTCAACTTGATTTTGTGACCACTCGCTAATCGTCTGAGGATCTTTACGAAACATCCCTTCACCAGAACAGGGAGCGTCCACTAATACCGCATCAAAAATCGGCCCAAATATAGAAGAAAGTTCGGTGGGTGACATAGAGGTAACAACTCGCCCTAAAATTCCAGCCCTCTCAAGATTCTGGGACAAAATTTTAGCCCGTTTAGGCACAATTTCATTGCTGACTAAAGAGCCGTCAGCGGAAAGTTTGTGGGATAGCTGAATGCTTTTTCCACCTGGAGCGGCACACAAATCCAAAACCAGATTCAAATTCTCTGGCAACAAGGAAACTACCTCAGAAGCTGAGGCTTCCTGGGGATAATATAGTCCACTGTAATACCCGGGACAGTGAGCAAACACAAAATCTCTGGCAAAAAAGGCCCCGTTGCAAAGCCTGTCGTTTTTGTGAAGCGGCAAAAATTCTGGGTTAGACAAATTCCAAGACTCAAGAGTCTGTCGGTGAAATACTGCATGTCTTAAGGAAACAGAATTGTCTAAAGCATCAAGGAGTCGATTCACCAGATCGGCTGGAAACTGGCCTAAAAGAAAATCCTCGTATCCACTAGGCAGTTTCAACCACAAACTCCTTGCGAAGCTTAACCATTCCCAACTCCTCGCGCGGGATTCCTAACACCTTGTCCACTACCATTACCGGATTGGCATTTTGACCATCCTGTGAAGACACATTAAGTTCCATCATCAATCTGCGATCGACAATTTCCAGGGTGCGAATGGCTTTTTTAAGATCAATTTTTTTGTCTCTGTGATCCACAATGAAGCTGGTACTTTCATCAAAATTACGCACTGCATTGACACACTGAGACAAATACTTTGGGGCTTCCAGACTATAGACGGCGTAGGGAAACAACAAAGACAGACTCAATTGCTCCAATTCGACTTTGTACCATTCCTGAATTTGCAGACCGTCCGGCAGATACTGATTTAAGGCCTGAATCATCTCAGGTGAGACTTCGGAGTAAACCCATAAATCGGCTACCTCAGCTAAAGAGTCAACTCCCAAAGGCAATACAGGTCCAAACTGCATCACAGGTCTTGGGGTAAATCCCCGTGACCAAGTCATAGGAAAATTGCAGGCCGCCAATCCCATTTGAATCAAGCGAATCAGATCGGTATGGGCCAAAAACTTGGCACTGCCGGTTTTGGAGTAAAAAAGTCGATAACGGAACCCCTCGGAACGGTTGTGGGCAAAGGACTCTGAAGGTCGGGATACAACGGTTTTGGAATCGCGCCGTCTTTGCAATTCCTCTTCACTAGGCTTTTCATGCTTGAGACGAATATCTACTTTAGGATTGGGAATACCACAGTAGTGACAATCTCCAAATCTACAGTCAGTGGTAGTGCTATTTTCAGGACGGAAGGCTTTTTTTCGTTCAAACTGCAAATATTTTTTTTTGATGGATGAGTCGATATGATCCCAGGGAAGCGGGGCATCAACGGGCTTTTCACTGCTCCAGTACGCGATATCCACACCGGCTTCAGTAAAAGCATTCATAACTTTTTTATAGTCAAAGGTTTCCTGCCAGCCCTCAAACCGTGAACCTGCCATATACGCTTTGTAAAGCCCCTGAGCCACGGACCGATTACCCTTGGAAACTACGGCCTCAAAATGTGACAACTCTGGGGCCTGCCATTTAAACTGGACAATCTTGGAAGCTACGGCCTTTCTGATGTACTGCTGTCTTTTGTTGATCTCTTCACAGTCCATAAATGCATCCCACTGAAACGGGGTATGGGCTTTAGGCACAAATGGGCCAAAAGAGACATTCACTGTCATTTTTTTAGGATAGCCACGGGCAATTTTTTCAATCTCCCGGATTAACTCGATAGTCTCATCCAGATCTTCCCAAGTTTCCGTAGGCAAACCAACCATAAAATAGAACTTGATTGTGCTCCAGCCTTTTTCAAAAGCCATGCGGGCTGATGCGAGGAGTTCTTCATTGGTGATGTTTTTGTTGATAACCTTGCGCAAGCGCACAGAACCAGCCTCTGGGGCAAAGGTGAACCCGGTTTGTTTAATTTGTTTGACCGAATCGGCTAACTCCACGGAAAATCGATCGGCTCGTAAAGATGGTAAAGATATAGCTGCATTTCTTGGTGAGGTTATCTCTGAAACCTCACTCACCATTTGTGAAACATCAGAATAATCTGCTGTGGACAAGGATACTAAACCAACCTCATCATAGCCGGTTTTACGAATTCCATCTTCGGTGATTTTTTTTATCTGATCGATGGGCAATTCCCGAATAGGCCTGTAAATGTATCCGGCCTGACAGAAACGACAACCTTGGGTGCAACCTCTTACGACCTCAACTACTAATCTGTCCTGTACCGGGGCAGTATGAGGTACCACCGGGTTTTCAGGATAAAAACTCATATCCAGTTCCGCCACAAATCTTCGTACTACCTTGGCAGGAACCTCATCTGTAATCCTTTTTACTCCTGCATAAATTCCATCATCGGTAAAAACCTCACTATAAAAGCGCGGTACATAAAACCCTGGGATATTGGCAATTCCGGCCAGAATTCGTTCCCTTTTCATGCCCCGTTTTTTGGCAACCCTATAAAACTCCATGAGTTCCGGTAATGCCTCTTCCCCGTCCCCAATCAAAAAGGCATCGATAAAATCCGCGCATGGCTCAGGATTGCTCGTCACTGGCCCACCAGCCAAAACAATGGGATCATCTTCTCCCCTATCCTTGGACCAAAGCGGAATAAAGGACAAGTCAAGAACTGCCAACATATTGGTAAAAGTCAGCTCCGATTGTAACGAAAATCCCACAAAATCAAAGGACCTTAATGGTCTTTGACTTTCCATGGACAAAAGGCTTTGATTAAAGCGGCGCAATTCAGCTTCCATGTCTACCCAAGGGGCAAAACATCTCTCGGCGGCCACATAATCCATACGATTCAAAATATGATAAAGAATCTTCAGGCCCAGATGAGACATCCCGATTTCGTAGACTTCGGGAAAACATAGAATAATGGAGGCTTCCACCTGTCCGTAATCCTTGAGGATGGCATTTTTTTCCACACTGATGTAACGGCTGGGCTTACTGACTAATGGTAAAATTTGTTCGTAGCTCATAACCAGCCATAATAGCACAATCCCTTGGGACAAATTTGAGGAATCATGCTAAAATGAAGCCCATGTATATCAAACTGTTTTTAGTGATTTTTTCACTGGTTCTGCAATCTTTTGCCTCGGAAGCTCCGGTGCAAAAAACAACCACCACAATCCCCGGTCTGCCCTCACCGGTAGAAAAACCTGTTCTCTATTACTTCACCAGTCCCACCTGCCCGGCCTGCGCCATGATGGCCCCCGTCATCAAAGAGGCCCAGAAAACACTCGCAGATAAACTGGAAATTAAAGAATTTCGGCATCGCACACCGGAAAGAACCGAAGTTTTAAAGAAGTTTATGCACCGAGTAGACCTAAACTATATTCCAACCTGGATTCTGACAGACTCAACCGATCGAGTTTATACCACCGGCAAGGGCTTTATGCCCCTTTATTCGTTCAGTGCTGAACTAAATGAAGGATTGGACAAGCAAAAACGCATGGGTGAGCTCAAGATCAAACAGATTATTTTTGTCTGTGAAACCGGGGGCCCAGCCTGTGAGTCCAGCGAAAAAGCCCTCGATGAATGGATCGGAGAAAAACATTCCTCCGTGAAAGTTGAGAAAGTCGATGTTTCCTCCTTCAAATCTCAGGAAGAGTGGCAGGGATTTTTTGAAAGAATCAACCAGTTTCGTTACATGCAGGGCATGGAGTACATTCCAGCCTTAATTGCCCTAAGTGACTCAAATGAGATGGTAGATCTGCTACAAAAAGGTTTTTCTAAAACAGAAATCGAAAGTAGACTCAAAGGATTGTACTAAACGAACCGATGATAGCTTGGATGCGTTTTGCTGCCTGGCTGTTTTTAACCCTGATTTGGAGTAGGGACTTAGTCTCTGCATCTCCCTTACTCGAAAAAACCCCTCTGGAAATTCTGCAATCCGTGGCAGAACAGAAGAAACAGAAGCCCGCATTTAAGGTGGTTTCACCCGATAAGGATTATTTTGACTCTGTAAAAAATTCTGGCTTTAAAAGAGTTGACCCCCTCGACTACAGTAAAATCACCGATGTGCCCCGATTTATATCCATTCAGAACAAGCTGGCAAGCAGCATCACAGTCGAGGAAATGGCTGAGCCCTTGGAACTGCACCGTGAATTGCTGTTTGAGGGGGCCTCAGCTAAAAATGATGTTGTTCTGATTCAGGACTTTTTCCCGCTAAGACCTTTAGACTTTAATCTTTTGGTTCCTAACCTTTCGAGACTGGTGTACCTGCACTCGGGACGGGAAATTGAAGATGTGAATGAAAAAAGTGTCATTGCTGCTCTGCATCAGACTTCCCCCTTATCGGCACTGTTTCAGCGGGAAAGTACTTTTGGATACCCATTAGGCTATGCCGATTTGACGGCAACGGTGGCAATGAGCATGGATGCCCACCCCCTCTACTACAATCAGTTAGCCAGACAAACTTGGGAGTTTTTCCGCGATCTGCAAAGAGCAAGAGAAGCCACGGGCGAAGACGAGGAAAACCCAATGTATCTTGAAGATCTGGACTTTTTAGGTTTTGTCCGGTTTTTGAAGCTGGAAGGTTTGACATTCTATTACCCAGATCCAACAAAAAGTAATACACGAATTGCTGGCATGGCATTTTTATGTCAGTTGATTCATTGGTTAGCCCCTGATGTTTACTATCAGTACTTAAATACGCATAAGAACCCAGACATAACTAAAACCATAGAAAGAGTTCGCAGCTTTTTAAAGGAAAATCAAGCCGTCTTTAAGCCCGTCTCAAGCATGGACCAGTTGTTAGAAAATGTGATTGGCAACAACATTCTTCAAAGTCTTCCGGACCAGTTTAATCCAGAAAGTCCAGCCTTTGATTTCCAACTGCCATCGACTTATGATTTAAAAGATCAGGCCCACAGACTTTCCTTCGGATTCCTGCCCGAAAGCTTTGTCTTCAGCCATTATATGAAGGCCAGTTTTGAGGTGCGAAATCAGGAGATTCTAGCCGAAAAAGAACGGATCCGATTGGAAGAAATCAGGATTCGTCAGGAAAGAGAAAAACAGAGAAGAGAACGAATGCAACGCTCGCGAAGGCCTAAACCTGGGGAAGAAGAGTCTCCTACCGAAGAAATGCCAGAGGAAGAACCTATAGAGACTGCTACCGAAGGCGAAGAAGTAGCCAATGCCTGGAAAACCACTGCGGCCCAGATTGTCCCCCACTCGCTTGGAAAAATCGCCACGGTACGGACCTATATGGCTGTTCCTACGAGCGCAGGTGTTAAGGACAAAACCATCTATCTTCTCAACGGCCTGTTATTACCTGATGTTCAACGAGCGATTGCATCATCCCCCAGTTATCGTAGATCAGTGCGACCAGATATCTATGAAGGCTCAAAAGACATGGAGCTTTATATTTTGCGTCTGACCTCCACGGATGACAAAGAGACCAGAAGGGACAATCAATATTTTGCCTCCTCCTTTTTCTTACCCCAGAAATTAGTGGCCCAGAATATGCTGCCACTTCTGAACCCTTTTTATATGAAGGCAATTGAGGTATCACTATGGGACAGATAAAAATCAATAATCTCGATATCCAGGTTGGCTCCAACAGCATCTGTTCCAATATCATGCTAAGTATTCCCAAAAACACTATAGCCACGATTGCAGGAGATGCAGAATCTGGTCGCCTCGAACTCGTGGATGCTGTATTAGGGTATATTCGCCCCACCAATGGAACAATCCTGATCGATTCGGAAGAAGTTCAGACTCAACCAGTGCATAAACGCAAATTTGTCTGCATCAATCAAGACTGGGGTTTATTTCCCCATCTTAATGTACGCCAGCATATTGAATTTGGACTATCCTTTCATAAACTGGAAAAGGGTGAGGCTCAGCAAAGAGTAGACAGAATCCTGCAGGTGCTTGGTCTGGCAGAAAAACAGAATCTGCTGGTTACCCATCTCGACCACATGGAGCAGTTCAAAGCCATCATAGGAAGAGCAGCGGCCATTGAACCTAATCTCTTGGTACTTTGTGAACCATTCATGAATTTTGATGGCCATAAAAAGCGGCAAATGGCTGGTCTTTTAAGAGAGTTACAGTCTGAATTTAAGTTTTCTTGTCTTATCAGCACCCAAAATCCCCTGGATACCATGGGAATCAGTGACCAGCTTATCATCATGAGCAAAGGTTATATTGAGCAGGCTGGACCTACCCGAGAAGTTTACGATTATCCTACCAGTATGCTGGTGGCCCAGATGACCGGAGAAATTAATGTGCTACAGGGGCAGGTTGTCATGGGTGGGGACTTTTACATGTTCACAACCAAAGTTGGAGGCATTAACCTAAAATGTAAGGAAAAATTGCGTATTGAAACTCAGGTAGATATTTTGATTCGCCCTGAACACTCCAAGTTGGTTCCCTTAGGAAAAACCGCCGATGCCAGAAATGTATTTTCAGCCAAAATCCGTCGCATCGATTTTATGGGTGGGTTTGAATTTGTTGAGCTAACCACCGAAGACAACACGGCATTTTTGTCAGTACAAAATGCCGAACAGGGGTTTTCTGTCGGTGATGACATTGATGTAATCCTCACCCGTGACGACTATACCATTCGGAAACGCTGATGCTTTTAAAACTGTTTATGAAGCTGTCCATCCCTATCCGTCTTATCACGGATATTTTGGGTACGGCCCTATTGGCATTACTCTTATGGCCTGCGCTTACAGCTCTGAACCAATGGGACCCCGGCATACTAAAGACGACATTTAATAACCATGTGGGTCTTAATCTTCTTTATGCTCTGATTTTGGGGCCGGCTTGTGCCTTTGGCGGATTTACCATCGCCTATATGACCCGTCATTTTTATCCTGGGAAATGGCTTTTGTTTTTTTCGATTGGCCTCTTGATTCTGATGCCAGAAACGGTGCAAATTCTGACATTTGGGCCTATAGCGCAAATATTCTCAGGCAAGGACAAGGTTTTGTTTTCGCAACTAAGCGCCTGCCTTTGGCCAACACTTCTGGCAACTCTGGTTGGCTTTGCCATGATCCGTAGTGTCGGTAGTGACAAATTGCTGATTATGAAGCATTTGGGCGCGGCACCAGGATCAAGTCTCTTTCGTTTTATGTTACCCCAATTCCTAAAGCCCCTCCTGTTTTTAGGGCTTTTGTTTTCCTGCTTTATATTAGGGCATGGAATCAGCCTAAATCAGGAAATGTCCCTGAAGTCCTACAATCTGAGTTGGCTATTTATTGGTCCTCTGGAACTTATGGGCCAGGCCCAGCACGGTGGAATGGGTTATACAATTCTCTTGGGGATCAGTCTGGTAACATCCTTTGTTTGCCTTATCCAGTTTAGTGCCCCCATCAAAAGCCATGCGACAGCAAGCGCTCAAAGCAATAAACCAGTGAAAAGGAAAAAGCCCAAAAAGCGCAAACCGCTACCTAATACTACTCCCACAGTAGCTTCAGAAACTCCCCAAGCATCCGTCAAACAGGAAGACCCGGTGACAGAGGTCATTCAGACAGACATGCCAGAAACTTCAGAACCGGAACCAGTGCAAGAGCCAGAGCCGTTGCCCGAACCAGAGTCGGCTGCTCCGAAGAAAAAAATGGGCCTTAAAATTTCTCTGGGTAAAAAGCAGGGCGACTCATGATACTAAAGTGCCCCCAGTGTGACCGTCAGTATGAGCTGAATCAAGAGCTCACCGGCAAGTTTTTTCGCTGTATCTGCAAGGCCTTACTCCAGGTTCCTAAAGCTTCTTCGCCTACCGAGGCACTAAAAATACCTGAAGTATCCTCAACTATGGAAGTCCCTGAGGGCATGATTTTTCCCAATCTGACCCAGCTTTTGGATCTATCTCGCTGGACCATCATAGAAGAAGCCGCCCCAGAGCTTCCTAGTCTGGATGATGAATTACCATCCCTTGATCTACCGGACTTCGAAGAAACAGATTCCATAGAAGACAATCTGATGGAGGAATCGCGGGAGTTAGGAAAAACCGAAGAGGAAGAGCTGACCGAGGCCCAGCAGGAAAGTCTTGAAGCTGTTAGGCTAGTGGACGAATTCGCCATGGATCCACGGGTAAAGCTGGCATTAGATGAATTCGCCCAAAGTCAGGATCCCCAATTTATTGTGGATGTCCTTTATTATCTTTTAGAGGTCAAAGACCCCTACATCCGCCCCTTTGTCGAAAAACATGTTGGTAACAGCAATCCCATAGCTGCCTATTTTGCCAAACGGATTCTGGCTGATTTGGATTATATAGCAGGTCCGCAGCAAAAAAAGAAAGCCTTAATTCCCTATGCAAGACAGCAACTTTTAGGCCCTCTCTTTAACGGGTCTGAAACCGTGAGGATACAATTGATGGAGAAAGCCGTAAAAGAGGGGGCCTTTGGTGCAGCTCCCTATTTTATGCTAAGGCTTTTGATTGAAAGAGATGCCTTTGTAAAATGTAAAATCCTGCCAAATTTGGGTCTGATTGGCGGGGCGCTTGAGGCCCCATTTATAGGCAGGTTTCTGGATGAAATGGGACCAAAAGTCCGCATCGCCTGCGTAGAAAGCCTGGCCTGTATCGGGGGAGAAGCTGTCATCCCCTATATGGTTAAAGGTATGGTGGATAAAGACAATTCCGTAGTAATTGCCATCAAAAACTCCCTGAAGAATGCAGATCCTGCCGATTTGGCCCAGTATATTTTTGACTACCTTTTGAGAAACAATGTCAAAGAAAAAAGAGGATACATTTCTATTCTGTCTGATTTGAAGAACAGTAACGCCTTTAGAGCCCTCGTCTGGATGTATGAGGATCTTGAAATCAGAAATTACGCTTTTGAAAGTTCCAAAACCTTTGAACTTGCAGACGAATTAAAGGCCGACATTCTGATGGAGTATCTGGATTTGTCATATTGTGAAGACCCATTTCAGACTACTGTTGTGGAATATATGGAGACGGTGGATCCTTCCTTCTCCCGATTAAAATTAACCCCCGTGAATACATTTGATGATAGTTATGTCAATCTGATTCGAGATAGTCCTTTGTTTGCAAAAGACTTTTTACCCGTTGATGATGGCAGTGAAAAAACCGTTGAAATCAAACCTGTAATCCCCCTCAAATATAGCGTTATGCAGTGGTTCAGGGATCAAATTCAACAAACTCGGCAGATAGTTTCCCGTGTTAGCCTTCACACCAAAACTCAGGCTTTTGCCATCGCTTGTGCCACTGAAGTATTGCTGCTTGCGTTTACTTTTACCTTGGGATTTAGTCTGTTTTTAAAAGGTCATGGAGCCTCTCCTAAAACTCTGCCACTGAACCTGATCCCTTCTTCCTTTCAGACCGGGACCGGTTACTCAATTCTGGGAAATTCTGAATTTTTTGCCCTCTGGTCCCAATCCTTGGCGGCTGGGCTAGCAGCTTTGATTCCGGCCCTGATTCTAGGGCTGATTCTGGCCTTGGAACAGATTCGTCGCCAAAATTTCAACCTGAGGTATCTACCAGTACTTCCGATTCTTATTAGTCCAATTCTACTGTCCTACCTCTTAACCCAAATCAATGTCTATACCGCATATAAAATTCCCTTTTTAACCTATGCCTTAATCCAGGGATTTTGTATGACCGGTATCAGTTACGCCGTGATCTTAAGAGCATCTGCCTTGGTGCCCGTCAATTGGAGGGTAGTTGCCCAATCTTTAGGAGCAGATTCTGATGATGCGGTTGTATCTTCTTACTCGCCTATGATTCAGATCTCCATAATTCATTCTTCCCTGCTATGTCTGGTTTTCCTGGGATGCAGCCTGATATTTGGCTTTACCGGCAGGCCTGATATGGATGCAGGAGCTTGGCTTCTAAGTCGTTTCCTTTACCCAGATGGCTGGCTAATGGCTGGCGCGATAGGGACAATACTTACAGCCCTTTTGATTCTTCCTTTGCTTCTGGCTGAGTTTTTACTGCCTTTACACAGCTTGATTCCAGTGCCGGGCTTTAGAGCCGATGTGTACCAGAGGCAAGTAGAAATCTCTTTAGAAGTCTGGGGACTATTATTTGCAAGAGGCAAATCCCGATTTAGTACCAAACCCGCTGCTGCCAAACCTAAAAAAGTTGAAACAGAGGTTTCCACCGAAGCTGCCTGAAATGTAAACTGATCTTATGGCGCAGATTAAAACTATTCCTGCAATCAGCGAAACCCGTGATATTACTGTAAAGACAGCTATCGAGAAAACAACCCTTTTTCATGGTCGTTATGCTCCCGGAGTTGTGATTGGGGCCTACATGGTCGATCTGGCCCTTGAACTTTTGCCAATTTCAGGGGAAAAGCTAAACGCCATTGCAGAATCAAGGGTATGTTTGGCCGATGCAATTCAAATCATGACAGGTTGCACACTTGGCAATAAATACCTGCATATCAAGGATCACGGACGATATGCCCTTTGCATATATGGTCGAGACAGCAAACGAGGCATTCGGGTAAGTATCGACCTCAATAAAATTGATTCGCAAAACACCCCAGTTCTAAAACAGTTTTTTGAAGGTAGTCGAAGCTACGCTTCCATCCCCAGACCAGAACAACAGGCAATGGTTACCCAGGAATTTTTAACGGTCAAACGCGACATATTCAAGGCTGAATCAGTACTGGTAAATCTACCAACTAAACCCCCACTGTATGCGCTTTGCCAATGCAATAGTTGTGGGGAATACTTCCGCCCAACCCCTACCTTACCCCAATGTCTTTGCCAGACTGAGCCCTCACTATATTCATAAACCGCTGGAATTTGGTTTCCGTCTGTTCGAGTAAGGCAATTCCCATTTTTTCGAATAGTTCTGACAGCTTTTCTCTGAGCATCTGTGGGTTTTCTGTCTCACATTCAAGTTCCCAATCTCTTGGACTATCATCCGAGTCCCCATACCTGGAACAATCAAGCTCAAGGGTAAAGTTTTCCCACAAAAAAACCTGCCTATAATTTTTTATAAAGCCCAGGCAGATGAGATTTTTGGAAACCTCTGGCAAATAGTCTGGAATATACCCGATCACATCCTGTAACTGAATTGGCGCTCTCACAGGTAAAAGGTACTCTCTTTCCATGCTCTTGAAGTAGCCAGCCTCTAGTTCTACTCTGGATTTATGGGTTAAAATCAGATCTCCATCCTGTTCCCGTACCCGAATCATCTGTTTGAGCTTTAAAAAATCATAGTCTACCGTATCGAGATAATAGTTTGTCTGGACCAGATTCACGAGATGCCTGGAATGTTTTTCCAGATAATTCTGCAAATCAAGATAGGATCGTTCCTCAAGCCTGATTTTAAGTTCCATTTCTTTTTTTTCAGCCACTGGTTTTCCCCCATTGAAGTATATAATTTTTGTAGGTGGCTACTCGCAAAACCTTACCGTCTAAGCCAATCTGACTGGTAGTTTTAAGATATTCTGCCAATTCTTGATTGACTCCCTTATCCATAGGTCCCATACAAGAGTTTTGAAGTTCGCAAAAAAACATCTCGTCCCAATCCTTAAACTCCAGGATCCTGGTCCATGTAAACCATTTTAAATCAGGAGTGTAACCCAACTGAAATAACAATGGCACCGGATATAGATAGGGATCCTTTGCAAATCCACTGCTCAAACCGCGAAGTTCGGCCTCAAGTGGTTCATAAAAGCGAAAATTTCGCATCACAATATGCACCTTTTTTCTGGCACATGCTGTCATCTTCTTCAGGCTATCAGTTAAACACAAACGATTCTGGGAATTTAAAGAAACAACCCCTAAGGCCCGAATACATAGGACATGATCCACCAAAGGCAAGGAGGCGCAGTCCATCCATCGTGATGGAAACACAAAAAAGCCCTTATGGTTCAGATAATTAACACAGGCAGGCTCAGTTTCTACACAATCATAACGACCAAATCGCATACAATCGGCAATGGGGGCGTAACCAGACCCAATATCCAGCACATGATCCCCATATTCAATGCCTAACTGTGCTGCAATAGCCTCTAGCCAAAGCTTCTCAAACGGACTCATAACCGGCCCATTTGCATGATAACTACTAAAGTGCTGGCTTAAATCTGCCAGCACAGGAGCTAAATTTCCAGTGCTCAATTCCTCTTGTGCCAAAGATTCCCAGTCAATTGTGTCAAAAGGTCGCATCAACAAGGCTCAAGTATGTCTTACGGTGCTGTTCAAGTACATGATCATATTTTATCGGCATAACTCTTGAAGTTGTTTGCCACAACTGGGCACGAGACATTTTTAACAAATCTTCCAGAGACTGTAGACTATCATACAGATGCACCCCAGAATAGCCCGTATATTCTGAAGATATACTGCCCCTTTTTGCCAGAACTGGCAAACCAACAGACAAAGCCTCCAGAAGTACCAAGGGGCCCGTTTCAAGCCAAAGAGAGGGAAGGATAAGAGCTTTTATATTAGGCCCATCCAAAGCGTCTAGCACAGGGCCATGATAGCGTACCCACGGCGGCAGTTCATCAGATAATAAAGTTCTGTCGCCAAACCAGTGTAGGTGATGGCCATTTTTGACATATTCACTGATCTCAAGCTCGGCAATAAGTGTTTTAAGCCCTTTGTGTACCGTATCACTACCCAAATAAACTAAATCCTCTCCTTCGTTTTTATAGAGTCGTTGAAATATCTGAGCTCTTGTTGGTGAAACTCCATAGGGGAGAAAATGGATTGCTTCTGGCACAGTTTCAAAAAAGGACTTCTGGGTTATGGCAAATGGCATAGCTTCTGCCAACATACTTGCGTAATGCTGACGCACTCCCTGATAACCAAGACTCAGTA
>DITF01000354.1 GCA_002422125.1 bacterium UBP17_UBA6191 | reverse complement strand
TGAAATCGGCTTCCAGAACCAGATCGATTAAAATGGCTTCCTGTTTTCGATACTCTTTGACGCTTTGTGTGATTTTTATGTGAAGTGTTTGCATAAATTTATGCTACCACGGGGTTTTTGGGCTTCTTTATAGGCACTAAAAGAGGGGAAACTTGGCAATTGGATCATTTTTGATCAAGATTATAGATATTTGGCGACCATAGCCATAAATGGGGTATTCAGTGTGGGATTTTTCCGGCCATCACGACTGAACTAAAAATGAGGTCCAAAAACCTGTCAAGTAATTTTTGAAAAAACTGGTCGTGACAGATGAACTTAAAGAGCTGAAAACGCGAAGTGAGGAAGTCTAAGGTTCCAGTGGATTGCAAGGTATCCACCGGGCGAATTGACAGTTCGGCCCGAAGCTTCACTGGTACAGTCTGTAGTGATGCAGTCTGTGAAGCCCGGCAAATTATTAAGGGACTGACGGGATGACTTAAGGTCCTGGCGAACCCGGTTAAGCGTCGTCACGCAAGTGAAGATGGGGAGAGTCTCTCACAACTCGAACCCTGTTATTGGCGGAGTAGCAACTGTCACGAGCATCCGCTAAGTCTTCCGGCGTAATACGGGATGGCACAGGATGCATGGCAGAAGTTAAGCAAGGCAGGCCTTGTGTTTCTTCAGGAATGCAAAGCTGGGACTCTGTGAAGGATTTGAGGTGAAGTCTGACAACAGAGCCGTGTGAGGGAAAACCTCATGCACGGAATCGATGGGGGGCAGCTGGATAAGCCCGTACCGAAGCCTGCTGCCTACCCTACCTTCACGGGGGTTCTTATATTTCCATCAAATCCTGAGTGTCGATTGAATTTCCATAACCGTCAAATGCCTCCAGACGAATTGAGGTTTCATCTGAGTCAAGCACAATAAAATTTTCGGACCAGTTAAAAACCTTCACTTGATCGGCCCAGGGAACATCTTTAATCTGGGCGTAATAGGGAGAGCCCAATCCACCAGAGACAATTTGCCAGAGGGGATGAGTTACTCCCATTTCTTCATTTGCAGGAATCAGAGTCTTGGAATAGTTGTGCTCATGACCATGAAAGACGGCTCGGCTTTTGGGGCTTTGGCTGATGGCCTGTAATACCTGATTTCGTCGCGTAATGACATAACTTCTATCAAACCCACCGTTTTTTTCAGGAAGGCCCCCGTTAAACCACATGGCATCGGCCTGATGAACACTATTAGGGAAAATGGGCTCATGAATGAAATAGAGAATGTGCTTGATATTTTTGTTTTGATGCATTTCTAAAACAGCTTGGTTGAGCCATGAGAGTTGTTTATCCATGATGTAGCCTTCCAGATTGCCACCAAGGGTTTCTGGATCGGAGCAGTACCAGTAATTGGAGTTAAGCATAATAAAACCAACTCCATTCATCACAAATGAATAGACATTTTCCTTGTAGGGGGGCAGTCCATCGGCCTCTGGTTCGGGACCATTAAGAGGGGAAACCAATTCTTCAGCAAACACCTCTTCCACATAGGGAGAGGTCTGAGGCAGAGTAAAATTTGAGCCCTTCCAGGGTTTTGGGCCGTTTTTGGGGGCCGGGAAGCGATGAATAAAGGACTCGTGATTGCCCATGCCAGCAAAGAGAGGCATTTCATGTCTGTGGTGAGATGAGGCGCGGTGAAATGTGCGAAAGGATTGTTTTAACTTAATCAGATCGCTGGTGTAACCATCTATCAAATCACCAGGAAAAACGACAAAACGAGCTCCACTTCTGTAGGCCAAATTAAAAAATTTTTCGATGGCCTTTTGGTTTAGACCCTGAACATTATGATCCCCTCCACCATTGGCAGACCGCGAATCTCCCATGATTACAAAACGCATGGGTTTGGGTTCAAAGCTTAGGGTTTCAAATTTCCAGTTTTCATGCAGATAATAACTACCATCGGAATTAAGAATCTCGGCTTTGGCACAATAGGCGGTCTCGGGTTCTAGGTTGGAAAACTCAGCCTCCACCCTGATTCCGCTTAAGATTTTTCCTTGATAGGTTGTACAGGGGCNNAGGGGCTTTTGGCAATCGAGAGTCTGGCTGTGGCTCTTTCGCGAAAATTTAGGGACAGCACGGCATGATCAGGCCTGTGCATATCAAGAAACGGACCCGAGTCTACAGCGGCTTCTAAAATTCTGGAACCATCAGGATTTTTTCGGTAGCGAATTTCCCAGTCCATATGGTCATTTTCCTGGGTTTCCGGGTTATAAAACAGGGCCCTTAGAGCAATAATCCCCCCGTCCCTGTACAGATTGACCACATCATAACTAGGGTATTCCAGTGAGGTCCATTTGTGGTTGTTTAAGGCAAATGAGAAATTATGCACGGTTGTGAAATTGCTGGGATTCTGACTGACTTCGCGATTGTAAAACCGGTACCGGGCTCGTTTGTTAGGTTCAAGATTTCCGTAATAAAGGATTCCAGGAGGAGTTGGGATTGTGGTAACTACCTTTACATGCAGATAGTTGGAATCTGAGCTAATCCTAGTTTCAGGCATGGAGTCAAAAAATCGTGGATTTACCTGTGGAATCACAACTCCTGAAGGGATTTGTGGGATTTTCACAGCAAAAACAACATTCACTGAAGCCAAAACAAAAAACAAAATCAGACGCATTGTTTACTCCTTTAAAAATCGGGCGAATAATCAGGCGAAAGTCTGATTGCTAAGCTTCCTTTTCTGGGGTCTGTGGCATTGTCATCTTTTTATACCGACTTTTCCATTGTTTTTTTGCCATATCCTGAAGGTCCACAATTTTGTCTGTTTCATCCACAATTTCGGCACCCAACAGGGTCTCGACTATATCTTCCATCGTAACTAGCCCAGCCATTCCCCCAAAATCATCTACGACCAGTGCAATATGCTCCCGCTTTAAAATAAAATCATTAAATAACTGAAATATGCTGTAGCTTTCAGGTACGGAGATGATTTCTCTTTTAAAATGGCCTAGTTCTTTATCGTTGTCATCATCAATCAGATGTTCCAAAACCTCATCTTTTAAAACATAGCCAATGATTGCTTCCTGACCTTGATCTGCCTTTAAAGGGATGCGAGAGAATATGAGCTCATCCTGCATGTCATAAAAGGTTCGAGCTGTCATATCCTGTGGAGCAACTACTGCGACGGTTCTAGGTGTCATCACATCTTTCACCTTATAGTTTTTGAAATGCAGAAGATTGTGAATAAACTTGGTTTCGGCTTCGTCCAAGGTGCCTTCCTGAGATCCAATTTGGGCCATAGCAAGGAAATCAGTTCTGCTAAATACATTTTTTTCCTTACTTGAGTTAAAGATTCGGGTAACCAACTGGCAGACCCAAATAATGGGATAGGTAATTTTTATCAGCAAGTCGAGGCTTCTCACGGTGAAAGGGGCAAGCAGTCTCCAATTGTTTGCACCGATTGTTTTGGGCAGCACTTCAGACAGGATTAAAATTGCGGCTGTCATAATTGCAGGCACAATCAGGCCGGTTATTACTGGGCTGCTATCGGCCCAAATTTTGGTGGCTTCCTGCCCGACACCGATCGCACCTGCTGTGTGTGCAATTGTGTTTACGGTCAAGATGGCGGCGAGAGGACTATCAATGTTTTCTTTAAATTTTTTCAGGATTTCGCCAGTTTTTGAGCCTTCGTTAAATTTAACCTGCATGTAGGACGGAGAAATACTAAGCAGAACAGCTTCCCATAAGGAGCACAAAAATGAAAACACGATAGATACACTCAAAAATACCAGTAATGTTGTTAACATAAATAACTTTTGACCTCCCGGCGATCAAATGTTTTGCGGGCCCAGTATAGCAGGTATGGCGATAAATTCATTGACCATGTCAGTTTCAAACATAGTGATTAGGATGACGATCCGAACAGATTTAAATCAAAAATCATTTTGGTCAATCGAAAGGCCGCCAATGTGCCAAAATAGGGAGTCAGCCATAAAAATCCCCACAATAATGTTGCCAATATAAATTCGTTGTCTCCAAAAAAAACCTTAAGGGCTTCGTAAAGAAACGGGTGAGCCATGAACCCCCCAAGGATGACCGGGGGAATCAGGACAAAGCCCAGGGTAAAGAATACAAGCGGAGCTGATGGGTAGTCCACCTTAAGAGGTAGTACTTTTTTCCAAACTCCCCACATCAAAAAACAGGTTATAGGAAGGGTAAACAGTGGGGGAATTAGTACCAGAGCCAATAGCACTGTTAAGACCATTGGCAAGCCGGTAATTAAAAGAATCATGTCTTATGAACCTTGTTTTTTGTTCACGATAAACAAGGCTGAGCCACAAACCATACCAATTCCAAACAAAATGGCCGGGGTTTGTAAGCCGCCTATGACGACAATGGCAGGCCCAGGGCAAAAACCAGCCAGTCCCCAACCAATTCCAAACAGAGCGCTGCCTAAAATCAGGGGCCGATCCAGATCGCGTTTGGATGGTAGTGAGAACTCTGGCACAAACAAGGGCTTTCCCCGGCGCATTAAGAATTTGTGGGCAATTGCATTTATAATAATGGCCCCGATCATGACAAAGGCCAAATCAGGAATCCAGTTGCCAAAAATGTCGAGAAATCCTATCACTTTTGCCGGTTGTGTCATTCCCGATACAATCAGACCGATGCCAAACAGAAAACCCAGTAAAAAGTGTGTTATTACATGTTTCATAAGGCACTTCCTGTCATCAGGCGAAACAAGGTGACTGTGATCATTCCAAAAGCCATAAAACAAACGGTGGCTATCAGGGAGCGGTATGAGAAACGGGACAGGCCACAAACTCCATGCCCACTAGTGCAACCATTTCCCATCGTAGTTCCATAACCTACCAGGAGTCCGGCCAAAAGCGTAACCAGAGCTGATTTTGGCTGGGTATTAGTAATAGATTCTACAGTATAGAACTGGGCCAGCATCCCGGAAAAGATCAGGCCAGCCAACAATGCCGTAGCTGTGGCAAGGTGTTTGGTTTCCGCCTCTAAAATTGTGCGCAGAAATCCGCTGATTCCAAAAACGCGACCCTCCAGGCCCATAAGTAATGCGGCACTAAGCCCAATCAGACCACCACCGGCCAGTGACAGTACCCAGGACGGTACACTTGTTTCCAAAGACATTTCATTCTCCAATTATCAGAACAAATTATACTCTATCATGCATTGAGTCAGAACAAACTAACATGATCTGGATCAGGATTTATTGGGAATTTCTTGACAGAGGCAGGTCGGGAGCCTGATTCTGGGTTCCTATGAAACAGAATCTAGTGGCTCAAATGCGACGGGTATGAGTAGTCCCGATCCGGTTTTTATCTATGGCTCTGCCTTGATATCCAATCTTTGTTTTGGACTCTCCTCAGTTTATTACACGGAGTTTTCCAAAAAGATTTCCCCCATTTGGATGAATTGTATCAAGGCTATTGTGGCGACAGTGGCATTTTTTGTCACAATTCAGTGCTTTTACGGATGGAATGAAGCCTCGACAAAGGCCATACTTATGGCAATGGGCAGTGGCCTGTTGGGTTTGTGTCTGGCAGATATTTTACTGCTTCGCTCTTACACGGTTTTGGGGGCTGGTCGAACTTTATTGCTGTTTGGTTTTCAGCCAATTCTGTTTGGAGTTTTTGGCTATATCCTGTTTCAGCAGGGATTTCTTCTAAAAAATGCAATCGCCATTGTGATTCTGATGATTTGTCTGGGGCTATTTGCCCTGGAGCGAAGACAATTGACTGGGCGTTGGGATGGAAAAGCGTTTGCAATCGCGCTTTTAGCTATGCTCATGGATGCCACGGGGGTATTGATTACCCGATTTGTCTTTGAATCGCAACCCCAGTTACTGCCTTTGGAAGTCAATTTTTACCGAGCCTTGGGGGCTTTGCTTGGATTTGTACTATTATCTCCCCTAGTGCCTTTAAGACTGGTATCTGGCTTTAAATCTCTGACTGGAAGAGACAGAATACGAGTTATTATTATTAGCCTCACTGGATGTTATCTGGCCCTTATGTTTTATCTCATGGCTGTGCAAAAGGCTCATTTAGCCACTTTGTCTGCATTGAGTGTTTTTGGCCCACTTTCTGCATCCCTTCTGGAATGTTTTTTGGAGAAACGATTGCCATCATGGCAACAGACAACAGCAACTCTTCTTTTTGTGGCTGCTGTGGTGCTGGTTTTACGCTAAAAATCCTGTATGATGGTTTATGGCCGTTGAAATTGAGTCAATTACCAAACAGATTCACACCAGTAACCGTCGTGTCAGTTTGCGGGTTCCAGTCAGTTTTGAACCTTGCAGATTAGCCAAAGCCTTTAACTTGGATTTAATGGTATCAGATCCCCATCTCATGGATGTTATTGGCCTAAAAGTCATTACTAATGAGTTTCCACCGGATTTGGATGAAGCCATTGATGAGGAGTTTTACACGGAGTTCGCCCGCGATGTATACGCGGAGTTTGTCGATACAGAATCGGAAACTCTAACTGTAGACTACCGTATTGAGAAAAATTTTGGCTCTCATCCCTTTGTGGTCATCATAGATGATGTTCATTTTTTGGATTTGGGCCGCGGCTATGCAGTAGCAATGGAGAGAAGATTCTATTTCTGGGTTAGTCACGATTGGTTGATTTGGGCTTTGATCATGCGTGAAAAACAAGACTCAACCACTTCTATGGATTTTTATGAAGACTGTATAAAAACCCTGCATATCATGCCAAGAGGATATACAGGGCTTAGGTTCTGATTTCTTAAACCAGACTGAGTTTTACATCCACATTGTTTCTAGTGGCATTGGAGTAGGGGCATACCTGATGCGCAGTATCAATCAGGGTTTTGGCTGTATCTGCATCCATGCCGGGTAAAGAGACATCAAGAGCTATTGCCAACCCAAAGCCTCCTTCTGTTCTTGGACCAATTCCTACATGGGCCGTGACTTTGGTTTCTGTGGGAAGGGTTTGTTTACTTTTTATGGCTACTACTTTCATGGCCCCTATAAAACAGGCCGCATAACCGGCGGCAAATAATTCTTCAGGATTATTTCCTGGGCCTCCGGCTCCTCCAAGCTCCTTGGGAGTGCTTAACTTGACATCAAGGCTGCCACTGGCGGTTTTTGCATGGCCATCTCGGCCACCGGTTGCTGTAGCGCTGGTCTGATAAAGAACATTAACGGGCATAATTTTCCTTTTTTAAACATGAGTGGTAAAACATACTACAATAGTTTGCGTTTGAGTACGAATTGCAGGGGGTTATTGGTATGGAGTTCAGGCAACTTGGTCGCAGTGGTTTAAAAGTTCCGGTGTTGAGTCTGGGTACTGGCACCTTTGGTGGTACCAATGAGTTTTTTAAACGCTGGGGCGAAACCGATGTCAAAGAGGCTTCCAGAATGGTGGATATTTGCCTTGAGCATGGGGTGAATTTCTTTGATACCGCAGATATCTATTCTAATGGAGCTTCGGAAGAAATTTTGGGGGCAGCCATCAAGGGTAGGCGGCATGAACTTCTAATTGCAACCAAGGCCACCTTTACCGCTGGCCCAGGCCCAAATCAGGTCGGCTCTTCCCGTTATCATTTAATCAACTCTTGTGAGGCAAGCCTCAAACGGTTGGGTACAGATCACATTGATTTATATTTTATGCATGGTTTTGATGCTTTAACCCCGGTAGAAGAAACTCTAAGTGCCTTGGAACATTTGATTCAACAAGGAAAAATTCGCTATATAGGGTGCTCCAATTTTTCCGGCTGGCAGGTGATGAAATCACTGGCTACTTCAGAACGACTGGGTCTAAACCGTTATGTGGTTTATCAAGGATATTATTCTCTGATCGGACGGGAGTATGAGTGGGAATTGATGCAGCTTGGTCAGGATCAGGGCGTGGGTTTGATGGTCTGGAGTCCTTTGGGATGGGGGCGGCTCACAGGCAAAATTCGCAGAAACCAACCAATACAGGCAGGCAGAATCCAGTCCGGTGGGGCCGCTGGGGGTCCTTTGGTCAATGAAGAACTTCTGTACAATGTGGTTGATGTCTTGGATGAAATTGCCAAAGAAACAGAAAAGAGCATCGCCCAGGTAGCCTTAAACTGGCTTATGCACAGACCCACGGTTTGTAACATTGTTATGGGGGCTCGCAATGAAGAGCAACTGCGCCAAAATCTAGGAGCAATTAATTTTTATCTAAGTTCTGAGCAGATAAAGCGATTGGATCAAATCAGTCGCGTTCATCCAATTTATCCATATTGGCATCAAATGGCATTTGATTCCAGAAATCCAAAACCGACTAAGTGGTAATTCAGAGGCAGGTAATGCGTGAATTTCAAACCCCGCGTCAAGGGCCACAATGTCCTCATTAATCACCCGAAGACTGCCATAACCCATGTGATTTCTGTCCTGATAGCCCGCAAAATCATAAATTCAGTTTTTCATCCCCTGCTCCCGCCTAAACTTCTTTAGTAAAATCAAGGATCTTTCAATCTCTTCCCTGTGATGAAGGTAGGTATGAT
>DITF01000089.1 GCA_002422125.1 bacterium UBP17_UBA6191 | reverse complement strand
TTTTAAGGACTCCGGGTCAACCTCGGCCTTAATTTTAAGAACCCCCAGCCGTGGCAGTGCCATCGAAAAGGGAGAACTTTTAATCAGACAACCTTGTTGAAGTTCCGGCTGTTTCGCAATTTCCTCGGAAACAATATGAACCTGTAAAGCTCCGTTCTGACGGTACAGTTTAGCCAGTGACTGCTGCAACTGGCTTTGTTCTGAAACGGACTGTGGCTCATAGGTTACAGAAGTCAAGACCATCTTTGTGAGTCCATTATCCTCTTGACACTGGCTAAGACTCCCTTGAAGAAAAATCGTCTCGCCCCTCAAACCTGTGCTCAGAATCAAAAACAAAAGGGGAGTGATTAGAATCTTCATGAAAGCCCCTTGTCAGAACAGTTTTGTATTTACAATACTATTGAGTTTTAAGGGAGTGTCAAGGTTGCTTCAAAAAGGGGAGCGTTAGCCGCGATATTTTTGAGACTTTTCCCATTCCTCAAAGCGTTTGATATCCGCCCCGATAGAATTTAAAACAAAAGCGATTACGCCAATATCGTCCAAAAAGCCAATCACGGGAGCCACATCAGGGATAGCATCTAAAGGATTGATGAAATAAACCACGGCTGCAGTCAGCATTAAAATCGAATTCCAAGAGATATCACGGTAATCTCTTAAGGCCCAAGCCTTCAAAAGCCGTAGAAAGGTTTTAAAAGTAGAGGACATATTTAACAAGGCCTTAGGATTCCTTAAAAGCCGACTGCCAGCCTTAACTATCAGAACCAAAAGGCTCTTTTTTCTTGATGCTATGCCAGAAGCTTCTTGAATATTTAGTTTTTCCATAGTCTCACCTCATTCATTTATAGTATAACCCAGTCTCATGAACATTAAAAATGATTCACCGGATGTTTCGGAATCGGAACTCCAATCCTTTATTCTTGAACTGGCCGAAGCCCTGTTGGTCAGTGGGTGTTCCTCGCATCGCCTGGAATACCGTATTCAAAAGATTTGTGAGTCCATGAATCTGTACTGCCAGCTTATTGTGTATCCTTCTGCTATCCATATGCAGCTTGAAAATCGCCAGACCAGAACTTTGGATTTTTATCTACTTAGGATCAAATCGATTGGCCTTAATCTAGGCAAACTCCATGATTTATCTGATCTGGCTCATGCCGTTGCTTCTAAAACTATTTCCGTTAAGCAGGCCCAGTTACGGCTTGATATGATTCAGACGGCCCAGTTTCCTTACCCGGCCTGGGCCCAAGCCCTAAGCTATTTTTTTGTTTCTGCCCTGTTTTTCAGATTGCTTCAGGGTAATTTTAGGGACAGTCTGGCCGCTGGTGTTTTATCGCTTGGGGTATTTTTTATGGAAAAACTCTCCAGTAGAGGTGTACACAGCTCCTTTTTATCCAACTTTTTTTGTGCCTGTATAGCCACTACCATGGCATTGGGGTATGCCTCGGTCTATCCCAAAGTAGCCCTAAGTCAACTCATACTGGCTGGCTTGATTGTATTGGTTCCTGGACTGGCCCTGACAAATGCCTTGGCCGAACTGTCACACCGACAGCTTGTAAGCGGTACGGCTAGACTAATGGAATCGCTTTTAATTCTGGTTTATATCTCCTTTGGGGTCTATTTACCTCTGTCTCTGTCTGGAGTCTGGAAATGATGGAGCCCTTTATTCTGATTTTTTTTATCGTTCTGTTTCTGGGGATAATTTTTGGGGTACGGGGCAAAGAAATTCTTTTCTGCTCTTTAAATGCCATAATCTCTCAGGGTGCATTTATTAGTATGAGAGCCGATTTTCCATTGGCTTTATGCACCTTCACAGCATCTCTTCTGATTGGGGTTTTTGCTTACAGTCGCTTTCGATTGGCCCGTGTTCCCTTACAAGTAAGCGTACTGCCTCCCATGATTCTTCTGGTTCCCGGCTCCATCGGTTACAGAATGATGGAAGGGTTTATTGCCAAGGATAGTATCAGTGCTACATCCTTGGGATTTGAAATGTTGTTTGCGGCCTCGGGCATTGTTTTTGGAGGCATGTTGGCCGAAGTTCTTTTGTTTGAAGATATGGAACTCTAGCCCCTTGACGAAGTAATTTATCCGATTATACTTAATCTCCTGGTCTATAAAAAAGGAACCTATTTATGAGTCGTACCTTAAGTAAATTCACTGCATCCTGTATGATGCTTGGTCTGATGTTAAACTGTGCTCTGAGCGCAAATTCCAGCCGCTTTGCCAGCCTGTATCGCGGAGCAGATAACACGGAAAATGTCACGATTATGACATTTAATACCTACTTCCTTTACGACACAGAAGACGATCCTGAAGTAAAAATTGATCAGGATAAAATTCCTGAGAACTATCCCGAAAAATTGGCTCAGACCGCTGATGTGATCAATCGTAATGGGGTTGATGTTGTAGGCTTGCAAGAGGTGGAAAATAGAAAAGTTCTCGAAGATTTGCTGCCATTTTTGAAAAAACCTTATGCCATCGCCCATTTTGATTCCTTTGACAAATACACAGGCCAAGATGTTGCCTTGCTTTACAATACAGACAAACTAGAGCTAGTTCGTGAGCCCGTAGCCAATTTTGACTACTCCAAACCCATGAAGGTTATGAGTCGCGAAGAAGTAATGCTTGATTTGCCCGGTCAGACCTTATCCAAGGGCATCCTGGAAGTAGAATTAAAAATCAAAAGCAGTGGGGAACAAATTGTATTTTTGGTCACCCATTTAAAAAGCCAAATTGGTGGACTTCCTGAAGACTTGAAGCGCATGGCTCAAGCTCACACTCTCAGAGGAAAAATGGAAGAAATTGCCCAGACAAATTCCAATATTATCCTGATGGGTGACATGAACGACACCCCCGGCTCAGTAACAGTAGAGCAAATCACTGGGGAAGCCCAGTATGTCTATGACTTTGATGGCAGCAACATGCTTTTGTTTCGTGATGTGTTTGGTGACGTCGCCATTGCCGATAACTACACCTATCTGGTGAAAAAGTTTTTAAGAGCTGGTGGAAAACCCCGCTTTATGGGCTCCTACAAAGATCGTATTGACTATATTTTTGCCACTAACTGGCTGGCCTATCGTTTGCAAAACTCCTATGTTGATGGCCGAGTTGATGCCGAAGCCCGTAACCCATCGGATCACAGGCCCCTGGTCACAACTCTTATGCCTAAACAAGCGGTTACTAGAAGCGATTTAGATTGACCTAAGGCCATATCCAAGATAGATAGCCCAAATATAAACCGATCAGGAGTACCCCTTCTGATCGGCTCAATTTGGACTGAGAGTACAAAAGTGGCCACAGAAACAGGGAACTACCAAGGGCCATACCCAGATCCACCGTCGTAATATTTCCAGCCTGTAAGGGAAGGACACATCCTGTAAGGCCTAAAATCCCCAGAATATTAAAAATGTTTGAGCCCACAACATTGCCTATGGCGATTCCGGGGCTATTTTTTAATGCTGCCGTCACGGATGTGGCCAACTCAGGCATACTGGTTCCAGCAGCAACTATGGTCAAACCAATAATGGCCTCACTCAACTCATATGCTCTTGCCATACCAATCGCTCCCTTAAGCAACAATTCCGAGCCAATAACCAGCAGGACCAATCCCAGAATCACCTGAACCAGTTCCATGAATATAGTCTGGGAGGTTTTGGGTTGAAGGGCGTCTTTCAGACCCTCGTCTTCTGCCACGGGTTGTTTTAATCCCGAAACGATCAGCCAGCCTGTATATGCAACCAACACACAAACAAAAGCTATACTCTCAACTCGACTCAAGGAGCCATCAGCCAACAGATACACCATCATGACACTGACGCCTATCATAAATGGCATATCAAATCTTAGAATCTGTCTGTCACAGGCAATTGGGCAAATCAGCGCGGTAATTCCTAAAATAATACATACATTAAAAATATTGGAGCCTATAACATTACCTAAGGCTATGTCGGGCTGACTATTCAGGCTAGACTGAATTGATACAACAAGCTCTGGTGATGATGTCCCCCAGGCCACAATGGTCAAGCCAAGCACCAAGGGCGGCAGGCCAAGCCGTAAGGCTAAGGCTTCTGCTCCTCTCACCAGTGCATCCGATCCGTAAGTCAATAGACATAAACCCGATACAATCAGAAAACTAAAAAGCAGCATATTACCTCCGCCAGAGTTTGGCGATAATTCACAACTGATGCGGATTTTAGCATGCTATAATCCGCGCTACACGGTATGTCAGAATTACACCCATCGCTTCATCGCTCGCAAATTGCCTTTGGTGGATTCTGTTTAGCACTTAATGCTGGTTACATCAATACGGCCCTCCTCTCCATCTTTGAGGTACCCGTAAGTCACATGACCGGAGCCACAACCAGATTGGGCATTGATTTAGTCCAAAGACAACTTCATGATTTACTTCTGATTGCCTCCATTCTAATGGCTTTTTTGTTTGGAGCATTTTTAAGCGGCATGCTGATTGACAGTCGTAAACTAAAACCAACCAACCACTACGGCACAGCACTTTTTATAGAAGGCTTATTGCTCTTAGGAGCATCAGAAGTCCTTCTATCGGGCAATATGGAAAACGGAATTGCTGTGGTTTTAGCCGCCATGGCCTGTGGAATGCAAAATGCTATGGCCAGCACCTATTATGGGTTAGTTCTGCGCACAACCCATGTCACCGGTATTATTACAGATATAGGAATTCTCCTATCTCGAGTTGTGAAGGGCCAGCGCATCCTACCTTGGAAAATCTGGATTCTGGTTGTTCTGTTCTTTGGCTTTTTGACAGGATGTATTCTCTACGGATTGATGGCAGAACTTCTAAATGAATGGAGAATCCGAATCCCTGCTCTGATCTTTATTTTTGTGGGTTCGGCCTATTTTTTATCGCATAGGAAAAATCGTAATGCTCAGCTCGATTCCGAGTGATTTTTATAAGGCACTGACCGATGCTGGATATTGTTCAACAAATGCCCTAGTGCCAGAACCTCTATGCAAAGACCTACTTGAGGAACTATTGCTCATTGAAACAAAAGATGTGCTCAGCCCGGCTGGAACAGGCCGAGGAGCAGATTATACAATCGATCCCACCGTGCGCCGTGACAAAATTCTATGGTTAAACGGTGGTACAAAGGCCCAACACCAATTTCTAAAGTTAATGCAGGATTTGCGCTTGCAAATTAACCGTAATCTTTTTCTTGGGTTATCTTCTTATGAAGCCCATTTTGCCCATTATGGCCCAGGTGATTTTTACAAGCTGCACCGAGACAGTTTTGTTGGTGCCGCAAATCGCGTTTTATCGACGGTACTATACCTAAATCCAGAATGGCAGAGGGGTGACGGAGGAGTCTTAAGAATATATGATAGAGATGGAAAACAGATCATTGAAGAACTAGAACCCAAATTTGCCACCATGGTTATTTTTTTAAGTGAGGAAATCTGGCATGAAGTCAGCCCAGCCAAAAAACCAAGAAGAAGTGTTGCCGGATGGTTTCGTATCAACACGGGGCTTGATCCGTTACTTGCCCCTGTCTGAAAACAATTTTACCCTTCAGAACCTCACTCTTTATGTTTGCCTCGGCAAAGGCATGAAGCTCAGTGTTCTTGATGAAGAAGAAAACCCCAGGCAATGGGATATTCCAGGTAACTCCATCTGCATCTTACCCGCCCAATCCCGTATTTTAAGCCTTGCCAGCTCCCAGAATCTGCTGATATTTGAATTTTACCCGCATTCACTTTGTAATTTAGTCCCCAAAGACTGGCTTTCAGATGAACATGAAATGCTTGAATTTTATGGAATCCCGGATTCCCTGCTTTTGCTTTTGGCCCATGATATAACCAACAGTCTGCACGAGCCTCAGCCAGTAGAATGGATTGAAGCCACTATGACTGTCATAGGCCGGCATATCATAAGGCGTTATTCCGCTTATCAGCCCGAAGATGTAAAACCCCAGTCCATTTCCAAAGTATCCTGTGAAAAAATCAAAAAGGCCATGCTGATTCTCAACCAGTCAGAATGCCAACCCATCTCCACAGAAGCAATTGCCTCCATGATAAATATGAGCCCATTTCATTTTATCCGGGTTTTTCGCAAGGCGACCGGTTTAACACCTGCCCGGTATCAGGTTTTTTTACGCCTCAAAAAAGCCGAAACCCTGCTTTTGCAAACAAAAAACCCCCTAGCTGATATTGCTTTGGATACAGGCTTTTCTTCTCAGGCCCATTTTAGCGTCGCCTTCAAAAAGTACAGTGGGCTCACGCCACAGCAATTTCGTATAAATCAAAGCGCAGTTTCCTGAAAGATTCAAACTGGAACATCCACTAAAATAGTCTCTGTTCACAAGGAGGTATTTATGGTAATTCGTCGTTCCAATGAAAGAGGCCGGGCCAGTCATGGCTGGCTTAAGTCCTGGCATACTTTTTCTTTTGCCGGATATTATGATCCTCAGTACATGGGATTTGGAAGCCTCAGGGTCATCAATGAAGATATTGTAGCTGCGGATTCTGGCTTTGCAACCCATCCCCATCAGGATATGGAAATTATAACCTACATGCTCTCTGGGGAATTAAAGCATGAGGACAGTATGGGAAATGGAGCTGTCATCCATCCCGGAGAAGTGCAGGTCATGAGTGCCGGAACAGGGATCCGCCATAGTGAGTGGAACCCATCCCCCCAAAATCATGCCCATCTTCTGCAAATCTGGATTGAACCCCGACAAAAAGGTGTGACCCCCCGCTGGGATCAGAAAATGTTTCCCCGTGCAGACAAAATCAATCGCCTGCAACTGCTAGTCTCCGGTGATGGCAGGGAAAATTCCTTAATGATTCACCAGGAGGCTGATCTTTACGCCTGTATTCTTGAGCCTGGATGCAGTGTAAATCTCCCCGCATCCAAAAACCTTCAGTTCGTTCATGTCATTAGTGGGGACATCCAAAGTGATGATCAAGAATTACTGTCAGGTGATGCCCTGATGGAGAGATCCGAAAAAGACCGTAATATTCAAACCAGACAAGGTGCAGAAATCCTTGTCTTCAGCATGAAGGAGTAATGAAAAAGGAGGGCATGCTCGAAGCAACCATTACGCAACTGATTCAAATCACAAAAGCAATTCATGGATAAAAATCAGGCGGACTGCACAAGGGCTGCAATATTGGCCGTTCTTCCAGAACAATCACAGAGCCTCGGTGTAGCAACGATTCCATTGACATACGCATCTCGGTCACCGAGAATCTGACCTACAACGATGGTATATACAGTCTTTCAAACTCTAAATACTCACATGACTTTGGTTTTTATGGGATACAAGGAATGACGAATAATTTTGGCAAGTGAGGTTCTATGCTTCGGATAATTTTTTTCCTGTTTTTCTGTTGCTCCTTTGTCCAAGCAGAAGCCAAAAACACTCCTTTAAGTACTCATTTTGAGCCTGTATCCTGGTTGAAGGAATTTTTGGTCGCCCATGAGGAAGTATACAAAACGGGTTCTTTGGAGCGGATTAAAAAACTCTTTCATCCTGGCTACGCCGATGTATATCTGGAGCCTCGGTTTACGGACATGTTGACCATGAGACGAGAATATGAATCCGTAGTCGTAAATGATGTTGCACATAAGTTTCTTATGGCAAGGATTCTGGATTGGGAATACCCAAAACCCAATGTTCTAATAATGTTGGGCAGTTGGGATTACACCGTGAATCTGGAGTTTTTACGGGATGGGGGACATAAATCTAAGGTAAATAAAGGCGGAAATAGGGATATAATTTTTGCGATTGAGAAAACGCAAGATGGGTATCAGGCCATTTGTACCTCAGAGTTATATAAGCCATTCGAAGTAGACATGGACGAGGCGAAATACTTATGGAAAAATTCTACTAATCTATGTATGGAGGACGATTTTGGTAAAGCCAAAAGAAAAGAATGGCGTATGAAAGTATTGGGCTTTCCTCAACAAAAATCCAGTGTACATAAAGAGATTCTGGATTCTGAGAAATTGTCCCCTTTTGATGAAAAGGAATCTACCCGCTTTATTTTCGAGCGCAACAAATCTAAAGCATACGCCTTAAAACATTCCCATGATTATAACTCGAGTTATCCCAAATTTGGGAGTGATTGTACCAATTTTGCCAGCCAGATTCTTTATCATGGTGGTAGACCCATGATTGGAGGACTGGATAATGACGCTGAAGGCTTTCCCAATATGGAAAACTGGTATATCAGAAAACTCCCAAACGGAAAATTTGCCTACAATCAAGGCTGGTCAGTTGCCAGCACTTTTGCCCGTAATATTCAACATCATAAATTGGGTTCCTGGGTACAGTTTGCGGGAGATTTGGGAATTGGGGATCTGATTTTTTTGCATACGCTAGCTGTTAATCGGATTACTCATGTTTATTTTGTCTGTGGTTGTTCACTGCAAGAATCGGGATATGGTGTATATCCGCTACCAAATGTGTGCGCTCACTCTAGAGATAGAAAAGATGAAGCTATCAATGAGCTTCCTATCAAACTACCAGATTTTTTCCGCTTTTTCCGCATGGCTCCAAATGGGGTAACTGGTTCAACCTGTGCCGAGTTATTGGCCCCACCTCCCCCTTCAAATCCTCCAGTTCCTCCTGCACCACCAGGCCCCATTTGTGCCCCACCTAATCCAAAACCTCCGCTATATGCGGATTTTCGTGTTTATGGGAATGATAAATCCGCAGCCCACAATCTTTTAAAAGATGCCTCACCGGATGGTGGACCACGATTAAGCTTCAATTACAAGGCCTATCAAATGCTCTATCGCTCTGACCCCAAGTGGTTAAAGTGGCTGAACAATTCCAAAAATCATAGTATTTCGACCGCAGTGATTAATGAAATGGGAAGACGGGGGATACGAGTGAAATCCCTGCCTGTTCCCGAGCATGGCAATAACGGGACTGAAGTTTCTGCTGTGGCTGAATCAAATGCTGCTTTTGACAGGGCAAGGGCTGCTTACTCCGGCCCTCAGTGCCTGTTGGGATTTGTACCTTGGTTGGATTATCACCCAACCCACCCGGCTTGCTGTAACCCCTGATGCACGGCTTGTATCTGCTATCCCGCCGTTTAAGCGATTTTTTTCCCGTCCCATTGTGGCTAAAACTTCAAAGGCCCATTGATTCTTTAGATTTTGTGCTCCCTGACTGGTGGCCCACTGAACTGCCCAAAAATTCAGGAACCTATCTTGAAATTGGCCCAGGAAAGTCACTGGCTACCGCTATACGATTATGGCTTAATGGCAACACCGTTACCGTTTGGGACTTGTACCCTTGGCTAAATTCTCAATCAATTGCAGGCCAGTTTTTGCAGGCTTTGTCTGGAGATTGTATTTCTTCAAATCGGAAGGAAACACTAAAAGCCTGGCTTAAGCATCCTAAGACGCAGTTTCCTGAAGGATTTATCTATAGTACAGGCCTTGTGGCATTACGGGAGTTACAGGAACTACGAAGTCAATCCGTGGATTGTGTTTATTCCATACGGGTAATGGAGCATATTCCGGTTCAGGATTTACATAAATTGCTCAGAGTCATGATTGGATTTCAAAAAAGTGATGGAATCGGGTTGCACCTGATTGATCATTCGTTTCACGCAACTCATGCTAAGGGTAGTGGTCTTTCCATAGGGCATCTGGCTTACTCAAATCTCTGGTGGAGACTGTTTCATTCCCAGAGGCTCTACCATGAAAACCGCTTGAGAGCCTGTGATTTTCATCAGCATTTTATACGGGCTGGATTTACAATCAAGGATTACAAAGAGTGGGTCAATCCTACATCACTTCAGGCTATGGAACAAAAGAGCTTTAAATTGTCCAAAGAGTTTTTACCCTATTCCGCACAGGAAATCTGCGTGGATCAAAGTTTGTGGGTTATCTCGTCGGGCGACATTATCTAATTGGGCAATCTGTCACGGTGTCTGTATGGACTGTCACAAAAATACTCATCTGTCACGACGGAATTTGATAGAAATTACTTGACAGGTTATTGAGAGGTGATTGTGGGCTAGTGGAGATGGTCAGAAAAATAAGATGCTTCGGGCCCCATGCTTTGCTCTAGTCACGCAATCTTAACCACTTTGACCAAAAACGCTTCAATCGCTGAGTTTCCCCGTTTTTAGTGCCTCTGAAGAAGCCCAAAAACCCCGTGATATTATCAAACTATGCAATCACTACATCTAAAAATCACACAAAGCGTCAAAGAGTACAGAAAACAGGAAGCCATTTTAATTGATTTGGTTCTGGAGGCCGATTTCACAAAATTTTATCTGGAACTTGGCTATTCATCTCTATTTGATTACCTGAGTCAGGGGCAGGGAATCAGCGCAGCCACAGTCAGCAATTTAATTGCGGTGGCCAGAAAGTCTGTCACAATACCGGAAATGAAAGAAGCAATTGCATCTGGAGAAGTTGGACTAGCTAAACTAAGAAAAG
>DITF01000186.1 GCA_002422125.1 bacterium UBP17_UBA6191 | reverse complement strand
TTAAATGCTGAATCGGCCCATGTTTATGAGTATTTTTTTAGAGAGCCCTCGCAAAATACCTCATTACTCACCACGGCTAAAGTTCTTAGGACGGCATTTTCTGAGGTGCAACAATCGTCCCTAACGATTCCGGTAACAGATCTGTTTATTCAGAAAATTTTTGTATCTTATCCTGGCAATGATACCTACTTTATTCACTCCAGAAATGGACTAGGTAGAATCAGCTTAAATCCCCTAAGCTATGTCTCACTCCAAAAAGGCCTTCCAAACACCAGCCTCATGTCCTTTGCCCAGCATCCAACTTCTACCAATATCCTTCTAGCTGCCTATGAAACTGGTCTTTATCGATCCACGAACGGGGGCACAAGCTGGACAATGGTTCCTGAGGCAAATCATCAAAATCGGCGGGTACAGGCCGTAGCCTTTGCAGCAGATAGTTCCATCAGGGCCTATGCTGGCACCACTCAGTATCTGTATCGCTCTGAAGACTCTGGCTTAAATTTTCCTTTTAACATGAACGAGTTTGGTCCATTGACCCTGGATGCCAATAACACCAACATTGTGGACTTAGCTGTAATCCAGCAAAAGGTGTTTGTCGCCACTAAAGGCGGAGTATTTTTTACCGACAAAACGGGCTCGTTTGGCTCTTGGAATCTAAAGGCCTCAGGCAATTCCATTCCCACCACGACCACGACTAATGTGGCTAAAATCCGCCTGCATCCATCGCAACCGAATTACATGGGGCTTCTCTTACAGGATCAAACCTTATTGCTTACCAGTAATTTAGGTGATGAAACCGAGTTTGTAAAACCAGTGTTTCAATCGGTTACCGTCACATCCCCCATCCAGGATTTTTTGGTGCTTCAAAGCGGAGAGTTCTTGATCGCCTCCACCTCAGCCCTATATGCCTCCAATTCCGCTGGTGTTAGCTGGAATCAGACCCAAAGCCTTGGCTCAGACACCATTTTAGCTCTAGGGGCAAATATCGGGACCATTAATCCTATTCTGGTTGGTTCGCAAAATCTTGTATACAACTTAACCCAACCATTTTCTGCCCAACCATTAACGGTTAGCACACTGTTTCAACCAAAGCTTCACTCAATCCTTAGCCTGCATACTTCCATGGTACTAATGCTTACTGATTCCCTGTACCACTATTTTCCCACATCTTCTGCCTTAGCTCCTATGGAGGCTCCGGCCACAGAATTTTTGAGTCTGGCTTTCAAAGAGTCCTCTCAAAGAGTTTATCTAGGAACGACCCAAGGAATATTTTCGATTGGTATGATGGGCGGTTCAACCATCAGCCACTCCCTGCCCTTGCAAACTCCTAGTACTGAGGTTGTTAAGATTCACTTTGCTCCTGCTATCAATAAGCTGGTTTTAGTTGGTACAAAAACACACGGCCTTTTTCGTTCCACAGATGGAGGCATTAGTTTTACCACAGCACTACCGGCCTTAGGCGCGACTACCATCACTGGATTAACCAGTCTGAACTCTGAAGTCTATGCTGCGACCAATACTGGGTTATATCGCTCTTTGGATAATGGTCAAAACTTTACCTTAATGGTGACTCAGGCATCAATTTCTTCTCTTGCTGCGGTGACTGGTACAACCCCGGCTCTGTATGCCGTGATCCAAGAAATAGGATATCGCTATTATCCCGGAGATCCTGCCTTTACCCCTATTACCCAGAATCTTAATGCCAAAATCCAGAAACTACAGATCTTGTCTGGAAGCGGGGGGTTAAGAATTTATGCCATGACAGATCAGGGCCTCTATTTTTCAGAGAATCAGGGGGTGAGTTGGTCAGAAACCCCAGGAAACATCAAAACTCTGGTAAAAGACATAGGATTTTTACCCCTTGGTACAGAAATGATAGATATCTATATGGGCACAGACTCAGGGCTTTTATATCAAAGAAGTATGAGGCCTTAGAGCCTGTTCATGATCTAATAAAGTTTCTCACTCTTCCTAATTTTGTACGCGTCCTTGATTTTGGGATTGGGGGGAATGGAATACACTTGAAAAGGAGGAAAAAGTTCAAGATGCCCTAGATCATACTCATATACCAATACCTGATGATCAAAAGGCAGGTACTTGTACTGGGCGAACAAACGCAGGTTGCCACCTCTTCCCTCAGTATAAGTCCTTTGCCGTTCTTCTGGAGAATCGAGCATAGAAACAAAAACCCTGTCTATCTTTCGCACTGGCATGCCAATCAAATCATTAATCGCCAGACGCAAATCCTCATAAAGTTCGGTGATATGCTGGGAGGAAATTTTTTTGACAGCCCAGGAAAAAATCTCATAATCCTCGTGCCTTAAAGCCAGTCTCAGAGTCTCATGATTTAATCCAGTACTTCTCTGAAAAAACTCCAGCATGGGAATATAGTCAGGGTAACTACTGCGAATTCGTGAGGAAACAAAATCAAAAAATTTTTTGTCCTCCAAACCTGCCTGCATGAGGCGTACAGGGATAATTCGATGACTTGTTCCCCAATTCCAGTTCTCGTTGCGAATACTCCATAGATATTCCAGATACTCTGTACGAGTGCTAAAGATATCCTTTTGCACCAAATTCAATTCGACCGAGATACGATCAAATCCTCTGCCCCGATAATATTCTGGAATGTTTATAAGGAAAGTGGATCCTGCTATACACAATACCGTATCACTTATAGCTGCGTGTAGATGGCCGGGATTCTGTAATTTTTCTTCAGGACTAACAGATGATCGCATTCCTCCGATCGGCGTACTGGCCCGATTTAATGCCGCTGTATAATAACCCGAATCTGTATGCCATATCGTTCTGGTAATATACTCCGTTTCAGATACACTCAAACGAAGATTTATATCATCAATCAAATCATCCCGAATCTTCTCTGGGGTGTACAGGCCCAGTAATTCCTGACAGAACTCATTTTTCTCCATATCTTCATAAGCGTAGACAGGGAAATTCAGTAATATAAGTATAAAAAAAATCATAAATTCACTCCCTGTGGCAACTGTAGGAGGGCCCTGTGGGTAATCTCCTTGATACCGCTACGGAAGTTATAGCGGTCATGTTTCTTAATCTACCACATATCAGCCATCTGTCACGGCTAGATTTATTAAAAAATACTTGACAAGTTTTTGCTGAGCGTTTGTAGTCAAGTCGAGCTATCCTTAATAATCTCGGCTTAAACGCCACAATTTTGGTCTTGGTTACCTTAAATCCAGTCCCTTGATCAAAAACGATCAAATTTTCGAGTTTTTAGATTTTTGATAGGTCTGAATAAGCCCAAAAACCCCGTGATAAAATTAATCCATGCAATCATTACATCTAAAAATCACACAAAGCGTCAAAGAGTACAGAAAACAGGAAGCCATTTTGATCGATTTGGTTCTGGAGGCTGATTTCACCAAATTTTATCTGGAACTTGGCTATTCCTCCCTTTTTGATTACCTAAGTCAGGGTCAGGGGATCAGTGAGGCCACGGTCAGCAATTTAATCACGGTGGCCCGAAAATCTGTAACGATCCCGGAAATGAAAGAGGCCATCGCCAGTGGTGATGTGGGCCTAGCCAAGCTAAGAAAAATTT
>DITF01000020.1 GCA_002422125.1 bacterium UBP17_UBA6191 | reverse complement strand
AAGAGTAGCCAAGTTCCAGATAAAATTTGGTGAAGTCGGCCTCTTGAACTAAATCAATTAAAATGGCTTCCTGTTTTCTGTACTCTTTGACGCTTTGTGTGATTTTGAGATGTAGTGATTGCATAAATTTATGCTACCACGGGTTTTTTTGGCTTCTTCAGAGGCACTAAAAACTGGGAAACACAGCAATTGGAGCGTTTTTGGTCAAAGGAGTCAATATCAAGTCATATATGTGGGATTTGGCGCACCTTACAAAGAATTTTTCCAACCATTCAGACTCACCCACAAACGGCCTCCAAAAACCTGTCAAGTGATTTTTAAACAAATCTTTCGTGACAGATGGGTATTTATGTGACGACAAACACCGTGACAGATTCAGGTCATCTGAATTGGGAAATGCTGCAATCAGCGGGAATGGTTTCGGAAGGAACTACTTTTCTTTTTGCTGTCCGGGGCTTTCAAGACTTAGGACAATGTCGCTTAGTAGCTTGGGTAGGGGTAGTGGATTTTGTTTTAAGGGCAGAGGTCGGATGCGGTTGATAGCCAATATGCCAAATCGTGCAATTAAAAGAGCGGTAAGGACTCCTTGGCCAGCTTTAGCCGAGACTTTGCTCACAAGGCTGCCGCCAAAAATGTCGGATATTGAATCGGAAAGAATTTCGGAGCCTCCAGCTAGAGCCAGATCCCGAACCATGCTGGCGTAAAGTGCAAAAAACCCAATTTTTCCGGGGCGCAGGCGATAGATATGGCAAAGCTGGCTGAGTAGGTGGCTTTGACGAAAAAGCATTAGCAGGGCATCTACAAAGGCCCAGGGGCTGATCATGGTAAAGAGCGCGGTTTCTTTGGCGGTTTGACGAATCAGAGCAATGGCTTTTTGATCCATGCTGGAAAATACGGTTCGATCCATTAAATCAATGATTTCTGAGTCGCTATGGGCCTGAGTGATACAGGCACTGAATTCATCAGAACCAGCTTGGTTTTCCACCAGCCGTCGGCAAACAGGCAGGGCCTTACCCCAGTCATTTTCTGTATAAAGTTTTTTTAGCTCTTCCTGAATTTTCTCCTGAGAGCGAAACCGAATCAGGGTTTTGGCCTCCAGATACAGGATACGGACACATACCAGTATGGGAATAGAACCAAGAAGGATAAACCAGATTTTGGGCCAAGTCTGCCACAGGGGGTAAGAGTACACTTCCATCAGGCTTACTTGAAGAAAGGCCCCAAGGGTAAGAATCAGAATCAGGCTTAGTCCCATAAAACTGGCCGTAGATGGGAGCCAGATCTTGGATTGTTTGGGAACAGGTACAAGGATTGGGTCTTTAGATGTTATTGCAGATACGGAAGCGGGGGAGGGGGAGGTGATTTTTTTGAGATTCAGAAATTCTTCTGGGCTTAAGGTCTGTTTCTGGGGTTTCATTTCAGATTGTCTCCTAGAAGAAACTGAATCACTTTATCGAGGTGAATATGGGCCATGGAGCGAGATTCCAGCAATGGGGGGTTGAAGGTAGGAAAACAAAAAGATTCCCCTCTGGCCTTGGCTGCTTCAATCTTTTGCCATTCTTTGCCACTTGGGATGCTTTGAGGCACCTCACCGGGATAGATACTAACTGGTGTTCTGTCACGGCCCTCTTGCCCAATGACTTTTTGAAAGCGCTTGCCTTCCAGCAATTCTTCTTGAAAATGTGAGCTCAAAAGCGAGGCAATGGCTTCGGTTTTACACTCTACCCCATGCATTCCCATGACACGCATGGCATCTAATAGCACATCTTCGAGTAAGAGACGGCAGTTGTTGGCCTGTAGTGGTCCGACATGATCGATTTTGGTGACAGTGAAAAGCACTTTGTCAATGCTGGGGCTCATCCAGTCAAGCCATCCCTTACTAGAGTGGCGAAAGTGTTTTAGTATAGTCTTGAGTGCTTCTTGGGTGTCGCAGAAATGGTCGTGACCACGGTTTAGATTCTCCAAAAGATCAACCAAAACAATTTGTTTGTCGAGTCCCGACATCCATTGCTTGTAAAAGGGTTTGACCAGTTCCTGACAGTACCGTTGATAGTTTTTCTGCATGGTGGCGTACAGTGTGCCAGGTTGCTCCACACCGTTTTGGTAAGGTAGGGGGCAGAAGGCAAGAAGCTCTGAGGTTTCGGAAATATCTCCAGGCATTACAAATCGACCGGGCTGTATGAAGCTGAAACCATCGTATTTTAAGGACTTGAGGGCATGAGCAAACTTTTGCCGCATTTCCTGGATCAAATCTGGAGTGCCTAAAGACTTTGGATCGGTTTTTGCCACCTGCTCCAGCCAGGCAACAGCCCGATTCCTTCTATGCTTTTCTTCAAATAAAACCAGCATTTGATTAGACCATTCCGCGTAAGAGAGGCTTAGTAGCGGGAGATCCAAAAGCCATTCCCCAGGATAATCTACAATTTCCAAGGATAAAACATTTTGCCCAAACAGGGTTCGATGCCAACCATTTTTGGAAATAAAATGGAAATTGAGGCGCAAAAATGAAATATCGGAAGTGGAATCTGGCCATTCGGGATGATCGGAAAGCAGGCTTCTGGCAAAGCGTTCGTAGCGGAAGGGCGGCAGAGTTTTATGGGGGTTGGGATCAAGAGACACATGCAGTAGTCTTTCCTGATGTACAGCATCTAAAAAAGGTAAAGCCCGCATTCTATGCCGTGAGGCCTCGATGGATTCATGAATTTCTGTGTCGCGCAGAAGCTGGTGTATTAAAGAAGTCAAAAATACGGTTTTGCCGCTGCGGGATAGACCAGTTACGCCCAACCTGATTTTCTGATTTGAATAAAATCCCATGCCAAGAGTCTACCATAACAGATTGTCTTCAAGACGCATCTGACTTAGACTGCTTTTATGACAAAACAAGCTACAGCCGTACTTATGATTGCCCCGGTTGCTTTTGGATTTAATCCCCAGACAGCGACCAGTAATGTATTTCAAAAAGCCCCGGAAGCCACGGAGCCAGATGCCCAGGCTCAGGCCAGATCGGAATTTTTAACCTTAGCCGATGGGCTGAGGAGTTACGGGGTTCAGGTCATTTTAGTATCAGATACCGAAGAGCCGCACACTCCCGATTCCATTTTTCCCAATAACTGGTTTAGCACTCATTCCGATGGCACGGTGGTATTGTACCCGATGCTGGCTGAAAATCGTCGGCTTGAGAGACGGGGAGATATTTTAACCAGCCTTTCCAGAACGCATAAAATAGAAAAAATTATCGATTATTCTAATTGGGAGTTGGATGGGGAAATTGTGGAGGGTACGGGCTCGATGATTTTTGATCGGGCGCATAAGGTGGTTTATGCCTGTTTGTCCTCAAGAACGACTAAAAAACTTTTGCAAAAAATCGCCAGCGATCTTGGTTATGAGCTAGTGGCATTTGAGGCTAAAAATCGCGATGGGACGGAGATATATCACACCAATGTGCTCATGGCCCTTGGACATTCTTATGCCGCAATTTGTTTGGATGCTATTCCAGATTTAAGAGAGAGACAAATGGTGCAGAAGGCTTTGAAAAACTCTGGCCGTGAGATCATGCGCATTGACTATAAACAAATGCATCAGTTTGCCGGCAATATTTTACAGCTTAGCACCCCAGATGATGGGCTATTAACGGCCATGTCTAAAACGGCTCACGAGAGCCTGAATCTGGATCAATTGGCTTTAATTGCTCAGGATGGACCCATTCTGGCCGCAGAGATTCCTGTAATCGAGCGACTTGGAGGGGGAAGTGTTCGTTGTATGCTGGCAGAAATATTTTTGCATCCGATCAAAGATCAGAGTTTGGATTCAGAAGAGCTTTAGGATCCAGTAACTCCCTTTGAACTTTGACCCGCAAGGTTCCGAAAATAGACTGTTGCAAAAGATCCTGCTGTCCGTTTTTTACGATTATTGTTCCCTCACTGGAAAATTTGCGCCTCTTTTCGGGATCGCTGCGGGTGAAAAAATAATCCATCAATAAGCGAGACTCCTTGGCGTAAAGTTTGGCCCTGGTCTGAAGTTCGATTTTTTCCGTGGAGCCAATGAAGCCGCAGTCAGAAGATCCTGAAGTTCGACAAAACCAGGATTCAGTTTTTTGATCGGCATCCACAAATTGAAACTCTATGGTGTAACTGTGGATTGGTTTTAAATCCTTGTCATTAGCCCGAACAACAAAGCATAGAATCATAAATAGTAGTATTCTCATAACCCAATACTATAACTAGAATAATCCGCATTGCAAGGGAGGAAACAATTCATGCAGGCTTGGCAGGAAATGGCTCAAAAAGTTGGGCAGGGAGATGCAAAAGAAATCCGGGGCCTTATTTTATACCTTGTATGCCTGGCAGATGGACTGTATTGGGAGAAGGATGAGGAGGGGGCAAAAACTCTACATCGTCTGCTAGTTGGCTTGGAGAAGAAGGGGTTTGATGTTTTATCCTGGCTGCAAATGAGGGCAGATTCCGCCAAAGATGATATGGAAAGAGACGAGTCACATTTTGCCCTTGCACTGATTTATGGGTACGGGCTTTTAGGCACTATAGATCTTAATCAGGCCAAAAACTATCTGGTTGAAGTTACCAATCCCGTCTTTAAGGGCCCAATCCATTATTTTGAGGCCGTGTTTTTGGAGTCTAGTAGGGAACAGGTCTATTTTGAGGTGGTTGAAAAATATAAAGAATCCCTGAAATATTGGGACAGCTCACAGGTTTTATATCGTTTGTCTCTATATCTCTTTCATAATCTTAATTCTGATGAGGATCTTTTAGAGTGTCTTGACTATGCCCATTTAGCTAGTGTGAATGGTCATGCCAAAGCCTGTGAGCTTCTGGGTAGAATCTATTTACATGCCGAAGAGCTGGTTTCAGCCTGGGCTTGGTACTGGATTGCCATGCAAAAAGGCAATGAAACAATCAGAGAGGATTGGCTGAAGCTTGAGGATAGGGTGACTTCAGAAGAAAGAGTGCGTGCAAAATTGCTTGTAGAAGAATTTTTGTCAACTTAGGTAAAAAAGTCCTATCTGAGATATTGCGCGCCAAAAAATAAAAGATAAGATGATCGTGGAGGTGTTATGAAACTGCAAAATCTGCGATTGTTTTGGTTATCTGGACTGGTTCTTTGTACAACCTTAGGGATTCAGGGTTGTCTTAGTGTTGATGATGAGGGCGCGGCTACCCCGGACGCCACTTTGTCCATTTCTGGTACTGCGGCAAAGGGCCCATTCAGAAATGGGGACATTACAATCTATGCCTTTGATCCTGCGGCAGCCCAGGGTAAGGGAACCAGACTTGTTGCTGGAACCTCCGGTGCTGACGGATCTTTTAACTTAAAACTTCCGGCTACATTTTCTGGTCCAATTATGATTGAAGCAGCCGGTATTTATCGCTCTGAGGCCACTGGAACAGACAGTACAGTTTCACCTTTAGATCCAATTCAATCCGTGGCTATTGTGGAACCGGGTGGAACTACGCCTCCAGCTATTGCGGTTAATCCGGTTACGCATATGGTGGCCCGTGAGTTTACAGTAAACCCAGGGCTTTTGGTTCCTGATAGCTTGAGTCTGGTGTCACAAAGTATTGCCAGAAATTTAGGCCTAACGGGAGTGAATATTTTGGGGGTAATGCCTACGGATGTAACATCCAACACGGGAGTAACGGATAATTCAAGAGTTAGATACGGGGCAATTCTTGCCGGTATTGACAAAATTATCCAGCAACAGCCAGAAGCCAACCGAAACTATGGTCGTTTTATTGAAGACCATATTCAATCTGTTAGCAATGGGGCCGTTTCTACGGCTTTTCTGGCCGCAGTGACCACAGCATTTAATGCCCTGGTTCTGGATGGTCGCTTAAATTCGCAATTTAATGACAATCCAGAAATTACGGCTATGCGTAATGGTACGGGTCTGGTGAGACAACCGATGCCAGATAATCTGCATCAGCCCCGACTTGAACTTATGTTTGCGGATCGAAGAGTTACCAATAACATAGTTGCGGCGGATACTTCGGTTTCTTTAAAGGGAATGGTTGCGGCAACTACTGGTGTAGTATGGGATTATACTTGGAGTGTTAGCACCTCAGTAGGGGCTACAGCCGGAAGTCTTTTGTCAGGTTCACTATCAGGTCGGATGACGGGCCCCCATACACTGACAAACACATTTAAGTCTGCTACTAACGGGACTTTTGCAGTTGTTTTAACGGCTGTGCCGGTTTCTCCCTCTGGATTTAACAGTATCACCAAATCTGTTTCTATCATTGTGACTCAAGGCTCAACTGCGCCTACCGAGACGGGTACTACGGTGGCTATGTTTGAAGGCAAGAGCTTTGAATTTACTCAGGAGAAACTAGGTCGGTTTAATGGTCAGATGTTGTTTTTCCCCAGACCTTCTACAACCCTTGCGGATTCTTCTAACAAAGGCGATTGGTTCTATTCTTATGTTACCACTGGTTCCACCCCTGAAAGATTTGTGGAAACAGGTACTTGGTATTTAAATGGTGGGCTGTTGGGGCTTGATCGTTCGGCTTTGTATTCTGCAAGTTCAACCGGAACCACTCTGGCTTTGGTAAATTCAAATCGAGTAGCAGTTGGGTATAAGGTTACAGCTCAGACAACCTCGACTCTATCCTTTGAAACCAATGATGGAAGCTCTAAAGCGGTCATGATTGCTATGAATCACTGTGATGGGGGCGATGCTTCACGGTTGCGCGAGGTTCGTATCTGGAATGCTGGTGTTAGTGCTACTGATCTTTCAACAGCCTGTGTTTCTATACCCAAATTTTCCTCTTATGTTAGTGGATTTACTTCGGCCCCAATTAGTTCTGTGATGCTCTCAAGCAGCAAACAGATGTTCGCTGTAACTGTGGGAACAACCTTTGCTTTTACCAATGCCATGTTTCATGGCAACGGCACTTATCTTGCCGCTACTCGTAGCACATTGGCTGACAGGGGCGTAGCCGCGACTCTGTTAAAAGGTATGTGGAGTGTAAACTCATCTGGTGTGCTCTCTATGACGAATACGGCCCAGTATCTGTATCAGTCAAATCAGCTCAATGCTGAATCGACGACAGCCACGGGCACCACTACTTATATGGCCACTTTGATGCCAAATGGGTACATTGCCCTAGTTGGTGGATCTCAAATTGGAGCTAACCCCCCATTTTCTAATGGCGGTGCTAGCCTTGAGGAATCCAGTGGTCTACCTACCTGTGGAGGTAATATGCTCTGGTTGGCAACTGGCAGCACAGCTACAGAACAGACACGGGTCTGTGTGGATGTAACCGGAAAATAGGCCTTCTGAAATGTGGAAGCCCGCAGATTTTTCTGCGGGCTTCTTTTTTTAGCGCATGAAAGTGCTCTAAAAAAAATAGGATGTCTCACTCGTTGCAAAATCAATACTTTAGACTTATTCTAAAAATAGAGTAATTCTAAAATATGTTTTATAACTAAGGAGATATAAATGAGTGCATCTTTTTTAAAAGGATTGGCAGTGGCTCTCGTTCTGGTGTCCACCAATAGTGCGACAACATTGACTAGAGAAACTGGTGCTGCTGTAGGGGACAATCAAAATTCTAAGACAGCTGGGCCAAATGGTTCCGTTTTGTTAGAAGATTTCCATCTGATTGAGAAGCTGGCTCGTTTTGATCGGGAGAGAATCCCTGAACGAGTGGTACATGCCCGTGGTGCGGGGGCACATGGAGAATTTATAAGTTACTCAGATTTCTCAGATTTAAGCATGGCAGCTCCATTTCAGGCTAAAGGTAAAAAAACAGAAGTATTTGTGCGCTTTTCATCTGTGGTCCATTCCAAAGATTCTCCTGAAACTTTAAGAGATCCCAGAGGATTTGCAGTTAAGTTTTACACTGATGAGGGTAATTGGGACTTGGTAGGTAACAATCTACCCGTGTTTTTTATTCGTGATGCCATGAAGTTTCCTGATATGGTACATAGCTTAAAGCCGGACCCCAGAACAAATCAGCAGGATCCCAATCGATTTTTTGATTTTTTTGCCTTCCACCCAGAAAGTACTCACATGCTGACGGTGCTTTATAGCGATTTGGGTACACCAGCCACTTACAGAGAAATGGATGGAAATGGTGTTCATGCATACAAGTTCGTAAACAAGGAGTATAATTTTAAGTATGTCAAATTTCGCTGGTTATCTCAGCAGGGTGTTAGAAGTCACACCTTGACAGATAATACTAGGATCCAGGGCCAAGATTTTGGGCATATGACTAGAGATTTATATCAAAAATTGGATGCGGGGATCTATCCTTCCTGGGAATTACAGGCACTGATAATGGATCCGTCTCAGGTAAATTCTTACAGTTTTAACCCACTGGATGCCACGATTGATTGGTACTGCGATATGGATGGGATCAAGTGTCTGACCCTGGGGAAGATGACTCTAAATAGGGTTCCAGACAACTTTTTTCAGTTTAGTGAGCAGTCAGCTTTCTCTCCTGCTGTGATGGTTCCAGGTATTGAGCCCTCCGAAGACAGATTACTTCAGGGAAGATTATTTTCCTATTCGGATACACAAAGATACCGTTTGGGAGTCAACTATCAATACTTTCCGGTCAATCGAGCCAAATCTGAAATTAACACTCACAATCAGGATGGGTCAGGAAATTTTTTACATACCAAAACATCTGTCAACTATCAGCCCAACGGTTATGACCAAACGAGCCTATCCCGCGAGGAAGGTATCTACAGTCAGGACAGCCGTGCCAGAAACAGTTCGGTAATGCTCAAAGGCCGAACCCAGCAGGAAGCGATCCGTAAAACCGATCACTTCCTACAACCTGGTGAGGTGTATAGAAAAATGTCGGTTAATGAAAAGGCAAATCTGATTAAGAATTTTGCGGCTGATTTGGGTCAGGTCAAAAGTCTGGAAATTCGCGCAAAAATTGTGGCTCATGCCTATTTGTCTGATGAGGATTACGGCAGAAGGTTGGCTGAGTCCGTAAATGTACCCTTAAGCAAGGTAAAGTCAGTCGCAGATATGGTTAAGAGGCAAAAATGAGGATTATTCTAATCTTGTTACTGAGCATTCGACTAGTTGCAGAGGGTTATCAGGCGGTCGTGGATGAGGCTTTAAAAGACTATTATGAGGCTGCCAAGGTTGGGAATGTAACAGTTCTGAGGGAAGAATTCAAAGCAGGTGTTCCTATCGGAATTGCGGATTCCCGTGGTTATACGGCTTTAATATATGCGGCGTATTATGGGCAGGAAGATACCGTTGATTTTTTATTAGAGCAGGGAGCAGATCCCTGTCAGAAAGATCTCAGAGGTAATTCAGCTTTAATGGGGGCCATTTTTAAGGGAAATTTCAGAATAGCTTTAAGGCTGATGAATACAGCTTGTTCGGTCAATACTAAAAACCATGCTGAACAGACTGCCTTGATGTATGCCTCCCTGTTTGGTCGCAAAGACATTGCCGAAAAATTGATTGAAAGAGGGGCAGACAAATCGTTAATGGATCAAAATGGCTTTTCAGCCAAGTCTTTGGCTGTGAGTCAAGGTAATGATGAAATGTTAGATGTATTAGGTCAATAAAAGGAAGGGTGGGGCCACATATTCTGTGGCCCCATTTTATTTAACTATTAAAGACTTTCTCTGACTTTTACGGGAATTAGATCAGGGTGTCGCAAAGACTTTTTGGTGTCCATAAACAAGGGTCCAATACCGGGATGATCACGACTGACTATGTGATAACCCTTAGGACTGGAAACGATATGGTAAAAAGGCGCAGTCAGCATCAGGGCCAGTATCAAAAACAGACAAAGAATATGCAGAACATAATTGCTGGATTTCTCAGAGTGGTTCTGTGACATACAAATCTATCATAGTCGAATTAGACTAAATTGGGTAATAATTTTCTGCTACGACATTTGATAAGAGTGTCAAGGTGGGATAGAATTCAGCTATGCTTGAACTACATCAGTTCCCTAGGGCCAAGGCTTTTCCCAACTACAGTCCATTTTGCCTGAAGGTGGAACTGTATTTAGTCTTTCATGGGATTGAATACAGGGTCAATGAGATCAGCAGCCTTAAAGGCTCTCCTACCGGAAAAGTTCCCTATATAATTCATGACTCCAGAATAATTTCAGATTCAAATCGTATCCTGCCTTATCTGGACGAACATTTTCGCATTAATATGGACTTTACCCTGGACGAGAAGCAACGGGGCATCAGCCGCATGGTTGATTGTTTGTGTCAGGACAGCCTTTATTTTTGTATGGTGTATTCCAGATGGATGGAGCCCAATAATTTTCAGAAGATATCGGATGGGCTCTTGGTAAAAGTTCCTGAGATCTTGCGAAAGATTCCAAGGTGGTACATCCAAAGGCAAATCGCTTCTCAGCTTTGGGCCCAAGGTATATTAAGAAACTCAAGAGATCAGATTTATGCCATAGGCCGCAAAGATCTGGAGGCAATTTCGCGAGTTTTGGGCAAACAGCATTATATCCATGGCATGAATATGACTATGGTGGATATGACGGTCTTTGCATTTTTGGCTAATATCCACTATCCGCCTTTTGACTCGCCTTTAAAGACAGAGTTTTTGCGGTTTCAGAATTTGCTGGATTATTGTGAAAGGGTCAAGGCCCGAATTCAAATGAGTTTTTAAAATGAAATTATTACTACTATTGTTGTTGCATGGGAGTCTTATGGCTTTGGAAAAAGAGATCATGTTTGGGGCTGGCTGTTTTTGGGGGGTTGAATATGCCTTCAGAAAAGTCAGTGGGGTTATCGATGCAGGGGTTGGGTATTCTGGGGGTGACACAGAGTTTCCCACATACCGCGAGGTCTGTAATGGGGATACCGGACATGCCGAAGTGGTCTGGCTTAAATATGATGAGTCCAAGGTTAGTCTTTTGCGCCTTTTGGATATTTTTTACAAACTTCACGATCCAACCCAGGTGAATCGGCAGGGGCCGGATATTGGAACCCAGTATCGTTCGGCAATTTTTTATTACGAGGATGAACAGGAAAAAACCATCCGTGAATTTCAAAAATCTCTGGAAGAATCCAAAAAATTTTCCAGGCCCATTGCGACCCAGATTGCCAAAGCCCAACAGTTTTGGAAGGCTGAGGAATATCATCAGCAATACAATGAAAAGACCGGGCGAGCCTGTCATATCAATCTGGATTTTTTAGATTAGTCTTTTGCTTGTAAGGCTTCAACAGCGGCTAGTCTTCCCATTCTTAGAGCACTTTGAATAGATGGAGACTCCAAATAATCCCCAGCAATAAATATCTGGGGAGACACTCTAAAGTTTTTGATTTTTAAGGCAAATGCATCCGGGGTATTGGCTGGATGGGCATTGAGAATTCTGGAGGTTTTTATCAGTTTCCATTGCTTTACCTCATCGCCAAACCATTTTTTACATAATTCAAGGACATTTTTGCATTGATCTTGATTGTCTCCCCAACTAGAGGTTCCTAAAACGGTGGCGGCAATCAGGGCCTGTCCCTCTGGGGCATAAGATTCACTGACATCACTCATCACGGCCAGATGATTGAGAAGCCCCTCATCCTCGGAGTTTATAATCAGGGCAGGTTCAGAAACCGGGGACTTGGGGGCCTTAAAATATAGAGTTGTACAACCCATTCCAGGGGGAGGAGCAACAACTCCCATGACCCGGTGTGCGTTAAATATATCCAGACACAAAATTACCTTTTTGGCACAAAGCTCTTGTTTGTCGCTTAGGGTAACAGACCCAGAGTTTACGGAGCGCACCTCAGAATTTAAGCGAATTTTGTCTGTGGGTATTGACTCTGCCAGACGGTCTACAAGGACTTTCATCCCTCCTTTTGGCACACAGGCCGTACCGTCCCAAAGCATCCTTAAAACAAACATCAACATGCCCCCAGAAACGCTCAATGTATTGTCTAAAAAAATTCCGGCCAAAAAGGGATTCCAAAAACTTTGACGGATCTCTTTTGAGAACCCCAGCTCTTTGAGCTGCGATGCTACAGAAGTATTATCACGGTTCATCAAGCCTTCAGGATCCTTACCCAGAATCCTAAATGCCAATCTGACAAATGGAATTACATCACTAAGACAAAATAGTCCATCTTTCCAAGCTAGATACAGATCCTTGGCTTTCCATAGGCAATAGCACCGGTAGTTTTTCATAAGAATCGCGCTTTTGCGAAAGGGCCTCATATCGAGTTCTTCTAAGTTCAGGCGGGAGTTCAGCTCAGGGTAGCTATCCAAAATGATTTGAAAGCCGTGATCCAGAATAAATCCATTCTCAAAATCAGATCCTACTCGACCACCAAGGCAGGGCCCTGCTTCCATCAGGAGGTAGTCCTTTTTATGTCTTTCCAATTCACGGGCGGCCGCAATTCCGGCCAATCCACCACCAACAATGATGTATTCCATTGTCTCAGGATACAGGATTTTTTCCCATCAGTGTCAATAACAATTTTTGAGTGCCTGGTGGCCTTTTGACATTTGTTTTGCTACTTGCTTGACCAAATGGTTCAATAGTCGTCTTGTGAAAAAAGCCAGACCATGAATATTACCGATAGCACCTTATATCGTCATCTGCATCAGTACTTTGGGTTTTCTGAGTTTCTGCCCCTGCAAAAAAGTATTATTACAACGGTGTTTTCCGGTAAGGACTGTCTTGCGGTTATGCCCACCGGATCGGGAAAATCCCTTTGTTACCAGCTTCCGGCCATTAGTCTTAGCGGAACCGTGATTGTCATTAGCCCTTTGATTGCCCTGATGAGTGATCAGATTCGTTCCTTGGTCAGTAAGGGGATTTGTGCCAAAGCCCTGCATTCTAATCTCGATTCAGAGGAAATCCAGCAAACGGAACAGGCTTATTTGAGAGGGGAGCTAAGACTTTTATATGTGGCCCCGGAGAGACTGCTTTCGCCCCTATTTTTGGGATTTTTGGAGAGAGGAAAGCCATCTTTGTTTGTGATTGATGAGGCTCACTGTATTTCGGAATGGGGTCATGATTTTCGGCCTGAGTATCTTAGGTTGGCAGTTTTTTGTGAGCGCTTTCCCGAGGTCCCAAAACTAGCACTGACGGCTACGGCAGACGAGCATTGTCGCGATTCTATTTTGGAAACTTTAAAGATGCCAGGGGCTGAAGTGGTGATTGGATGTCTGGATCGGCCTAATCTGATTTATGAGTTAAAGGAAAAGGATAACGGCAAGCAGCAGATTTTGAATTTTTTGTCTCAGCATCAAAGTGAGGCCGGAATCATCTATTGTCAGACCAGAAAGCGAGTGGATGAAATTTCAGTCTGGCTGAATAAGGCTGGATTTTTAGCTCTGCCCTATCATGCAGGACTGGATGGATCTACCCGAGCAATGCACCAGGAAAAATTTCTGGATTCTCAGCGCGTAATCATGGTGGCTACGGTGGCCTTTGGTATGGGAATTGATAAACCGGATGTTCGTTTTGTGATTCATCCCGATTTGCCAACCAGTCTTGAGGGATATTATCAGGAAACCGGACGGGCTGGGCGCGATGGTCAACCGGCCCAGGCTATGCTGTTATATGGTCTACAGGATTGGATGCAGGCTCAGCAGAGGATTTTAAGCAACGCCATAAAAAACCCGGTTGGGGAGGCTCGCATGGAGAGGGAACTTCAAAGTCTTAGATCCTTAATGAGCTGGTGTGATTCCGTAATCTGTCGCCGTCAAGGTTTGCTGTCCTGGTTTTCCCAGAGTATAATTCCCTGTGGCATTTGTGACAATTGCCGACTCAAACCAGCTTTAATCGATGTTAGCAGACAGTCACAAATGGCACTTTCATGTATATATCGGTGTGGTCAGGGATTTGGAGCTTCGCATTTAATTTCCGTGTTGATGGGCAAACCAAGTGACAGCATTCTGAGCTTTTCTCATGACAAACTTTCGACCTTTGGAATTGGGTCTGAGTATTCGGTGAAGTTTTGGCGACGCCTGTTTAGAAAGCTTTTAATTGATGATTTGATTCGAGTTCATGGTGAGGGTTTTTTGACCCTCAGACTGACTAACAGGGCATCGGAAGTGCTAAAGGGCAATATTGGGGTGTTTCTGAAAGCGTATGATGGGGAGCAAGTGACTTGAAAATTTATAAAATGGAGGTATTACACCTCATTCATTCACTGAGGGAAGATTGTCTTAAAGCAGGTGGCAGTGTTTCTGGTGTTGATTTGCAAACCTTGCATCAATGGGAAAAACAGGTGCTTAAGGGTATAGCTGATTTAAGATCCTTTCAGGGTCAAAGTCATCAGTCTCCAGGGTTTATTAATTATTTAAAAGAAGAGGGCCTTGAGGCTCTGATTCCTTTTTATTTTAAGAAGTACCCAGAATCGGTGGCTGTAAAGCCACCTCCGGTTAAGAGTCCGGTTCCAGTGCAAAGCATTACTTCTGTTGTGCCCCAGACACTGGAAGAACCGGGCCAAGCGAGCCAACCGGGGTTTTTGGAGAGGGCCTGGGATTATTTTCGTGATGAATTGACCATCAATTGGTTTTTGTTTTTGGGCGCATTTATGGTCTTTGCAGCCGGACTGTTTTATTCCCTGGTCTGGTGGGATGATTTTTTACCGGCCCAGAAGTACGGGTTGAGCCTGGGTGTTTTACTCTTTGCCGCTGCCATGGAGATAATTTTAAAGCAGGGCATGAACCTTCAGAAGTCGCCTCAGATTTTTATGGGAATTTATGCGGCCTTTTTACCCCTGGTTTTGATGGTGCATGCGCAAATCAGTAGCCTTGGTTTTTTGGTTACCTTCATTCTAGGCCTTGGCATTAATCATAGACTGTACCATGTGTATGCCAGAGCATCCTCGTGGTCGGTATACGGTCTGGCCACCCTGTTTTTATCGATTCATTTGGTGGCACACCTGCCGGTGGATGTGTCAAAACCAATGGCAGTTATGGTACTGGCTGGTTTGGGTATGGTTTATTATCTGTTTGCTCGTCTGCCCAATGAGCATACCGCTATTCGTGCCTTGGGAGCATGGGTTTATCTGGTGACTCACTTTGTAATAATGAGCCCTCTGGTTTTTGTCTGGGTTCTATTTGTTCTGATGTTGGTTCAATCCTTGCACACAGACAATACAAAAAGTCTTCAGGGTTTTGTTTATGGCAGTTATCTGATGATTGCCATCATCTCATTGTTGGTTAGGGACATGCATATTCTGCATCTAGCCACTCTGTTTTTTTCCATCCGATTGCATCTATTAAATTTTGAGTCCCCCCATCCGGTTCGTATACAGTTTATGGTTTTGATAACCGGATTATGGATTCTGGCCGTTCCTCAGGTCTATGAAATTCCAATGCCTGTGTTGTTTGAGGCTTTGACAGTATTGTACACAACCTATGCCATTTTTAAATCTGGTGGAACTGGGCTGGGTTGGATTCACCTTGTTTTGTTTTTGTATGCTCAATCACATCTGGTTACCCAGACCACTAGCTCGGAACTTCGGGCCTCTTTGTTTGGAATTCCACCACTTTTGATGGCGGTACGGCATCCTTCAGGCTTTTGGCCAGCCTGGGAGGTATTGTTTGGCACTTTGATTATTAGTGTGGGATTTTCGTTTTCAGGCCTGTGGATGGCCCTTTTGTTTATGGTTTTGGGTGTTGTATTTACCCGTCGATTTTCAGAATTTAATCCCTTTGTGCGCCTGTCTGAGCTTTACCTGATTTTGGCGGCCCTGGATACCATATGGAGATATACGCATATTCATATATGGCAAACTGGTGTATTGCTGATTCTGTCCGTGGTTTTGTTGTTTTTGGATCATTATCGCTACTCACGGCCCATTGCCTTTATCTGTATGCAGATCGCGGGCATTGTGCTGGCTCAAAAGTATTATGCCACTCAGCCCCAATTGTTTATGCAGTACTGGCAGATTCTGGTGTTTCTAGTTCAATGTCCTTTTATTTTGCAGAACATTTCCAAGTGGGGTTTGCCAAGGGATTTAAGCACAGGCCGTCAGGACTTCATTGTGCTGATGCTTGTGTATGTATCCCTGATGGTCGGGCTTGTGTTTTGTATTGTGAGCCCTCAGTATCTGATTTCAGGCTTGGTTCTTTGTCTGATTTATGGTCAGGATCTGGCTTTCTTCTCACAGATTATTGCAATTTTTATTCGCTTAGCTCACCCCCATGGTGTAGTGGCCGTAATTTATACCACTCAGGTCCTAGCTCTGGGTTTTGCCATTTTGGGAAAATTGCGGCTCAAGCAGCGGTTCTTTTTGAAAATCCATTGGTTTGAATCCATCTCATTTATTCTGGGACTTTGTATCTATCTTGAATCCACCTTGGCGCGAGGAACGGACTTAAAAATATTTGGAGTATATACTGTTTTGAGTCTGGCCTTAGCCTTCTGGTATAAAACCGAATATCGATTGTTGTATCTGATATTTGCCCAGGTGGCGCTTCTGTTTCCTCAAGGCGGTTTTTTTGCAGTTTTACTGATTTTGTCTGCCTCATTGTACTTATTGGGAATATTTTTCTGGAAAGGCCAGTCCCGCTCTTTGGTTCTGATGGTTGCCAATATTTTAAATGTGATTCATTATGCCGCGACCATTGGTACACAAGAATTTAGTCTGGGAGTTTTGATTCCTACTTCAATTCTTTTCGTCTATTTCCTGATTCGTCCTCTGCAATCGCTTCTGATTCTTGGTTTGATTCTGCTGCTAATCTCACTGGCAAATTTCACAACACTGTATCTCATTGGCCCCGCGTTTTATCTGGTGGCCTTTGTCTTACATCGCTTCCGACATCGCGGGGCCCACATTGTTCTTTTATTTACGGGCATTCATTTATTGACCTTTTCTATGGTAGCTGTCTCTGAATCTCATGAGGCGGGAGCAATTTTTGCCCTTGCTACCCTAAGCGTCTACTGTATGCATATGGCATTGCTTAAGCAAATGGAAATTCTGGTGTACTGCGGATTCATTGCGCTGGCTTTTCTATTGATGCTTCTAAGGCTCTGGGGCTACATTGGCGGGCATGGAATGCTAAGTTATGTGCTTTTGTTTTCTTCCGTTGTGCTTCACACCATCAGCCCCCGCCTCAGTGGTGCCTATAACATCTTTTGCCGCCCCCTGGAGAATCTACGGGATGTATTGCCAATTGTGGTGCTTTTGATAGAAATCATCAGACAGGATGCCCCAATTCCTTTACTGCTTTCAGCTCTTGTACTTGAGTATTATCATCGTGAAGAGGCTTTTTCTTATCGAAGGCTTGCAGCCCTTTTTGCCTTTAATGCAGCCTTATTTTTGTGGGCTAGACCCAGTGGATTGTTTTTAGAGGTAATGAGTCTTTGTAGCGGGATTTCCATTCTTTGGTATGCTCACACAATTAGAAATCAGATATCTTTGGAAAATCTGAGAGTATTGACTGTTTTGGGAAATCTGGTCTTTTATGCAGGGGGAGTCTATGACTTTGTTTTAAACTCAAGCATACATTCCCTTTTGATTCTATGGGGCTTTTCATTCCTTGGTGGTTGGTTAGCCCTTTTGTTTAAGGTCAGAATTCAACTCTTTTCCTCCTTGGGAATTTTTCTGATGAGCCTTATCTTTTTTGTCATCCGACAGCTTATGGATCAAGTTAGTGTAGGTATTCCGCTTGTGGCCTTTATCGGGATTGTTTTGATTGTGATCGGGGTGATACTTGAGAAGAATCGTGAAAAGATTCAGGCCTGGTTTTCCCGATTTGAGGCGTACTTGAAGGATTGGCAAAGTTGAACTAAAAGTGTGTTTTATGCAATGTATACTTATACTATTTATGCAAAATATGCTAAATTCTATATATGAAGATCGAGACAGAGGAACTTACAGCCGTATTGGGACAATTTAACCCCTGGTGGAGAGGGGATCGAATTTTTGATCTTCCTGCCTGGCATCGGGCCGCTTTTGCAGAACTAAAGGAATGGCTCATAGATCCCCCTACATTACGAGCCATTTTTTTATCTGGTGCCCGTCAGGTTGGGAAAACAACCCTGCTTATGCAAGCGATAGCCGTTCTGATTGGCAAAAAGGTACCGGCGGCGAATATTCTTTATGTGACTTTTGATCATCCTATAATGAAGCTTGCCGGGATTGAGGCCGTATTAAAGGCCTGGCGTGAACGAGAACCAAAACAAGAGGGTCTGGAATATATATTTTTGGATGAGGCCCAGTTTATTCGTGATCATGGTACTTGGATCAAACATCAAATAGATTTTTTTAAGCATCGTCGTATCGTTTTTACCGGATCGGCTATGCCCATTTTGCAGGCAGACCAGGAGTCCGGGGTGGGTCGCTGGCACAGTATAAAACTCACAACTCTATCATTTTATGAGTATATTCAGCTTAAACAAATAAGGTTGCCACCTCTCCCCGCAATAAAATCCATCAAGGAGCTTTTCAGTTTCTCTTCTCAGGAGCTACTCCACATAAAAGAACGGGCTCATGCTTATGTTGGCCATTTTCACAACTACCTGGCCCACGGAGGTTTTCCACAGACCGCCTTAATGAACAATGTGGTTCAAGCGCAAAGATTGTTGCGGGAAGATATTATTGACAAGGCCATCAAGCGCGATATGACCGCATTGTTTGGAGTTCGTAGGGTACTTGATCTTGAACATACCTTCCTCTACCTCTGTTTGCACGATGGGGGTCTTTTAGATATGTCGGCTTTAGCCAGCAATTTGCAGGTATCCCGAGCTACAGCCCAGAATTTTATAGACTTGCTGGAAGCCACACACCTAATTTACCGTCTCCCACGGTATGGTTATGGCAAGGAAGTTTTAAGAGGAAGATATAAAATATATCTGGCCGATGCTGCTATTGCCCCCGCAGTTATGTTAAAGGGACATAGCTTTATTGAAGATCCTGAAGCACTTGGAGTAGCCACGGAAGCTTCCGTTCTAAAACATTTATTCGCCCGTCATTATCGTCAGAATGTGCGTTTTTCTTACTGGCAAGGCAAAGGAGATCAGGAAGTAGATCTGGTGGCTGAGATTTCCGATCAAATCATTCCTTTTGAAGTCAAATATCGCACCCAGAGCGCTGATATACGCAGCCTGAAAGGATTGGTTGCCTTTTGTTCCGAGAAGAAAACCGATCGTGGTTATGTGGTTACAAAATCTTTAGATGATTTTGGTATCTTGTCACAAAAAGACCAGAACGCTGTGCCAATATTTCGCATACCCGCTACTCTTCTTTGTTATTGGATGGGAGAGTTGGAGTTAAATCAACACACCTGAGAGTCTGTTCAATTTGTTGCAATAAGAGCAACATGAAGACACATATAGTACAATCCGGCTATGTCCGAAAAAGCCCCCCGACATGAATTTTTGTTGCTTCTGGTATTAGCCAGCATGCAGTTTGCCCATATTGTGGATTTTATGGTGTTAATGCCCTTGGGGCCACAATTGCAAAGAATCATGCATATCAGCCCTGAACAGTTTGGTTGGCTGGTATCCATTTATAATTTCAGTGCTGCTGGTTTTGGCTTTTTTATGGCATTTACCATAGATAGACTGGAGAAACGCAAAACTCTTTTGTGGCTGTATTCGGCTTTTTTGGTAGCCACTCTGATTTGTGGACTTGCACCGGGGTTTTGGACTCTTTTGATTTCGCGGGCTTTGGTAGGAGCATTTGGGGGAGTACTAACGGCTTTGGTTTATTCAACTGTTGCCGATGTAGTTCCACAGATTCGCCGTGGGGCGGCTATGGGTGTCATTGTATCGGCATTTTCGGTGGCATCTGTCTTGGGTTTGCCCATTGCTTTATATCTGGCTAATTTATATGGGTGGAGGTCTCCTTTTTTTGCCATTGTGATTGTAGGAATTCCGATTCTGTATTTGGCCAGCAAAGTCCTGCCGGTAATGCCTGGATCCACCATACCCCCAGTGGGGAATTATCGCTCACGGTTTCAAAAAATGCTGACTGCACCGGGACACTTTTATGCCTTTCGTCTAACGGCAATTCTGGTAGCCAGTGGGTTTATCATGATTCCCTACCTGAGCATGTACATGGTGACTAATGGTGGTGTCACGGAGCAGGAACTACCCATGATTTATTTGGCAGGTGGGGCTGTTACCTTGTTTACATCCAGATTTTTTGGGGCCTTATCCGATCGGTATGGGCGATTGCGGGTTTTTATGGTTTTAGCCGTCATTTCCCTTTTCCCAGCCCTTTGGATTACCAATTTTGGGGAGTGGGGCATTGTTTGGGCTAGTGTGGCGGTTTGTCTGTTTATGGTATTTAATTCTGGTCGCATGATTATTGCTACGACGATTGTATCTGAAACTGTAAAACCTGAAATGCGAGCAGGTTTTATGAGTTTTAATACCTGTTTTCAGCAGATGGCCTCAGCTACTGCCGCCTTGGTGGCGGCCCAATTGGTAACTGCAGATTCAGCAGGCCGTCTACAACACTACGAATTGACGGGCTACATCGCTACGGCCTGTACCCTGTGTGCGCTTTATTTTGCTTGGATCCTCTTGCGTCAGGATCATAAATCCCATCCTGTATGCTAAAATTTCTTTCATGGTTCCAGCTCCCATCAAAGAATTTGTACTGCGCCGCCTCTTAAGAGAGGTATATCGTGATTTGACCGTAGACGATACAGAGCGAGAACTGGTTCGTCGTCTTTATCCCTGGCTTCAGATGGATCGGGAACAATTCGCCCGTATTCAGACTGAGGTACGGGAGCTTTCCAAAAAACAGCCCCTGCCCGGGGAGTTTGATCTGGACAGGTTTATTCATGATGTACGGGAGCACATGGAGGACAAACTGGATAGCCGTAAGGCACTGGAGGGAATGAGGAGTCTTTTGCAGGCTTTGGAGTTAAACCAGTCAGAATTTCTGCCTGAGACTGTGGAAGATATGCAGGCTGGGTATACATCCAGAGTAATCTCTAAAACCATGGATCCGGAATGTAGAAAACTTCTGATGGAAGTGGCCCATAAAAACTGGGAACTGGAGCTGGAGGATTTTCGCAATCGTCTGATTGAAGATGAGGTCGAAGAAGCTGTGCAGGCCATGGCTCCAAAACTTCAGGAAGCGGGGATTCGTAAAGGCGTAATGGTGGGTGTTCCCACTGGATTTATGCTTGGTCTTATGGTGGGGCCGGCTGGTTTGATGGTATGGCCGATTATGGCGGTTATCACGGGCTCAGTGGCCTTGGCTCTGGCAATGGGCGGGGTGGGCTTTTTTTTGGGTTTTGCCAGCTTATTGTTTTTACCCGTTATTTCTGCGATTGTCGCCGAGATACAGGCAAATTGGGCTACAGCCATAATGTATATGCTAGGTGGAGGATTTGGGGCCGTGTTTGGGGGCTGTGTCGGGGCTGGATTAAATATGCGCCGATACAGAGAAAAACTGATGGAGCCCGATTCTTATATCAGGGTGGAGAAACGCGATAAGTTAGCTGGGTATGTTTTAACCCCGGCCAACCTGTTACGATTTTGGGAGTTGCGCCTTGAGACTTTTTTGAAGGAAAAAAAGAACCGGATTCGCAACAGGATTCAGGAGTCCATTCAGGCTAAACAGGACATGGAAAAATTGATTCGTGACATCCGTGTGCTTAAGGCTACGGACATGGAAGCTCAGATCGCTCCCTTACAAAGTCGGATTCAGGCCATGGACTCTTTGATTCAGGATGCCAACATGGTGACGGGGCTTTTGAACAAACTTGAGAATCGTTTTTCAGAAAAAATTGTGGAGTTGAAGATTCTGGTTCAAAGGCAGTTGGAATCGGAAAAGCTTTATGATCAGAGACGGGCATTAGGGGGTCGAGTCGCCAAGGCCTTAGGTGATGCAGATTCCCAGATTCTTAACTGGCAAAGCGATAAACAAAATCTTGATTTAGCCATTCATGGAATGGTGGAGTCCTTTCAATCCCAGCTTGCGCATACAAAAGATTTTGTAGAAGCGGAGATTCAGCTTGTGGAGACTCACTAAGCTACTAAGGCTGAATGGATACGGGCTGAATACTGACCTTTAAATCGTTATTATCTTCAATCCCATCGGTCTCTTCACCTAAGGGGATACGATAAGTCAGTTCGTAGTGAACCTTAAATTTAGGGCTTTTTGTTTTAGAGACTAAGGCCGCTGACAGATTGTAATATCCGCTCATAATGGAGGAACCGTCCAAGCTTTCGATGGAGACAAGTATGGGTATATTGGTTCCAGGCAATATATCACTGTATAGATATTCGTCTCCGAGGCTGTGCAAGTCAAAAGCGTGGTCGCTGACAGGGCTGGTTTTGGAAGAGAATTCTAAAATTCCACTGATACGAATTTCCAGATCTTCTTCTAACAGGGTCAGGGAGATTGTGCCCGTTTCATGAATGAAGTCACTGACGGAGGGCATATTTTCTGGGGCCTTTTCTGTCAGGGGAGAATACACTCCCTCTGAGGACAAATTGGTCCGTACAATTTTGACAAATTGTATTGGCTCTTGAGGAACTATATTTTCTGATGCAGACAGGATTGGCAAGCAAATCAGAGTCAAGTAGAATGCCATAGGCAAAAATCGCATAGATAAACCCCCAGAAACAATTCTATCATTTCGTGACTATTGTGACAATTGGTATTTAATGCCATAGGGAAGTTCAGATGGAATGGAAATCTCTCTTAAGTGCAACCCGATTAGGAAGCTCTGGCCCTGATGGGGATTTTCGTTCTCCATTTCAAAGGGACTTTGACAGAATCATTTTTTGCTCAGCCTTAAGGCGATTACAGGATAAAACACAGGTCTTTCCACTAGCCAAAAATGACTATGTTCGTACCAGATTGACACACTCTCTGGAGGTGTCCAGTGTTGGTCGTTCCTTGGCTTTTAACATAGGGACGGCCTTAAAAAACAAGTATGGGTTTTCAGAACTACACCCCTATTATTTTGGAGAGATTGTCGCGGCTGCTTGCCTAGCCCATGACATTGGCAATCCCCCCTTTGGGCATTCCGGGGAAGATGCCATATCAGCCTGGTTTAAAAAGCCTGAGAATCAGGAGGCCTTGGCTGGGTTAAGCCAGAATCAGAAAGCTGAGTTTCAGAATTTTGAGGGCAATGCTCAGGGTTTTCGTGTGCTTTGTACCTTACAGAAACACAATCGCGGCTCAGATCGTTTTGGTGGGCTGCAATTGACTCATGCCACCTTGGGAGCATTTTTGAAGTACCCGAGACGGGCCTTTCTGGATGCTTGTGATAAACGAAGAATCAGCCACAAGAAATACAATTATTTTGAAACCGAAGCTGATGATTTTTTGGAAGTGGTTCAAGGTTGTGGGTTGTTGGAAACTGTTGCCAAAGAGTCCTATGCACGGCATCCATTGGTATTTTTAGTGGAAGCTGCGGATGATATCAGCTACACCATTGCCGATCTTCAGGATGGGTTTCGCTTAGGACTTGTTCCCTATGAAAAAATCCGTGATTTTTTATTGGATATTCTTAAGGACCGGGGTCAAATCATCAGAAAAGAGATCCGTAATTTTTCCGATAACAAAGATAAAATTGAGCATCTGGCAGGCAAGGCCATTGGCCAGTTGGTTAAAGAGATATCGGAAGTGTTTCTTGAGCATGAAGAAGGGTTATTGAAGGCGGAAATGGATCAACCTTTGACGGCTTTAATGCCATCTCAGGCTCTTTTAAAGCAAATGTTTGAATATGCTCATCAAAACATCTACACATCCCCAGAGGTTGTGAATTTGAAGCTGGCTGGTTTTACGATTATTAGTGGGCTTTTAGATATTTTTGTGCCTGCGGTCTGTTTTCACACGGATAAACAAAACTATAACCATCATAAACATCAGTTGGTGTTACGCCTGATACCGGGTCAATTTATGGAGGACATTGGTTTAGCCCATACGGCCTATGAAAAATTGCACCGCATTACCGATTATATTGCTGGAATGACGGACTCCTATGCCGTGAGGCTTTATCGCAAGCTACATGGAATTGCCGTAGATTAACTATTTGGGCCAAAGGTAATAAAGATACCCGCCATAAATGGCTAGAAGCAAAAAGCCCTCGCCTCGAAACAGACGATAACCTCGCATCATCAGAACCAGAAGCAGAATGGTTAAACCATTCATGACTAAAATGTCACTTAAGTTAATTCCAACCGCTGAAATGGGATTAATCAGTGAAGCCAAACCAACCACGGATAAAATGTTAAACAGATTGGAGCCCACAATATTACCCACAGCAATATCAGTCTGCTTTTGAAATGAAGCTACCACTGAAGTTGCCAATTCTGGTGCGCTGGTTCCGGCGGAGACAATGGTTAAGCCAATGATGGCCTCACTGACCCCAAAACCCTGAGCAATTAAAACAGCGTTTTTCACCAGCATCTCGCCCCCATACCAGAGGCCTAAGCCCCCAAGGGCAATAAAACCAATGTCTCGAATGGGGTTATTGGAGGGTTCTGGCAAATCCTCACCTAAAGCTTCGGCTTCGGCTTTGGCTATTGCCGTCTCTTTGCGAGATTTTACAATTGAGTATACGGTGTAAGAAATCAGCCCAGAAAAAAGAATTCCCCCCTCAATGCGACTCATGAACTGGTCATGAAACATAGCACTAAAAAGGATAGTCACAAAAATACACAAGGGGGTATCAAACTTCACAAGCTGGGGTTTCACCAAAAGTGGGGAAACCAAGGCAGCCATCCCCAGAATTACGGCAATATTGAAGATGTTGGACCCCACAATATTACCTATCGCCATGGCTCCCTGATCATGAATGGAGGCATTTATACTCACTACAAGCTCAGGGGCACTGGTACCAAAAGCCACAATGGTTAACCCGACCACTAGAGGGGTAATGCCTACTCTAAGCGCAATAGCCCCGGCTCCCCGCACCAAAAAATCTGCGCCAAAACTCAAAATTACCAGACTAAGAACCAGCCATAAAAAATATATTGTCATAGGAAGGGAGAGTATAGCATCTGTGATTGCAGGAACCAAATCTGTGTGCTAAGATAAATCTTCCATGATGCCTTTGCGAAGACGACCCCAAACCCACTTATTGGCCAGATTTTTGGTCTTGATTCTGTTAGTGGTTCAGGCCTTCCCTGTAGCTTTAAGACATCATTGTGACTATTTTGGCTGGCATGAGCATCTGGGTGCAGCCCATCACCATGATCATCATGGTCATCAGGATGGGGAGAGCGAATCAGAGGGTTCTCAGATAGTCTTAAAAGTGGCATCCCAGTTTTTGCTGCCCACCCTTTTGATTTTTTGTGATATCGCTACCGCCTGTCCTGAAACTCCCCAGCCCTTGGTTTGGGTCATTCAGCCAATGGAGTCAACGCATCTTGCCAATGCTCCCCCGTTTCCGCATTTAATGAGCCTTAATAGCATTCGCCTTCTGATTTGAGATAAGTGTTTAGCCTGTCCTTGGTTTAACGCTTTTATCCCGTTTCTGGAGGTTTTTTATGTTTTTCCCCTTTTTGCTTCTTTTGATTTGTTGTCGCGTAAATGCAATAGATGGTTTGCCCCCAAGAAGTGCCGCACAAAGTAGATTGTTTGCCACCGAACATCTGAAATCTCAAGCGGAAATGCTTCGTACCACTACTTTAGAGTGGGTTTCACCAGAGTTTGAAATTGAATATGAGGATACTTCCTCACAGGAGCTAAGAGGAGAGATCGGGTACTCTTTAGGCTCAAGAAGAAGAGCCAGAATTCTGAATCGAAAGAATCAGATTCAAGGGAAGGAAAATTCCCTCCACTTCCAGATACTTGAGGTGCAGACTCTAGCCAGACTAAGAGAGTTGTGGATTGATTTATATACATCCCAACTGGAACTTAGGGAAATGCAGGATTATTATTCTGTGGTTTCTGAAATTCTTAAAAAAATTTCAAAGCAGGCTCAGTCTGGATGGGGTGCCCCATTGGATGCCAAACGCCTGATGGTGAAAAAGACATTAATTGGTACCAGTTTGCAGGGGCTGAGGAATCAGGTAACAAAATCCCGTATTTTGTATTCCGAGGCTTTAGGCCAAGAGATTCCCAAGGATATGGGATTAGTTCTTCCCAAAACCCTGGAATTGGGAAATTGGGGGAAGATTCCATCTCTTGGGGGACTTCAAAAGAGTGTTCTTGAGCTCTTTGGAGAGCAAAAGGAACTGGAAAAAGGCCTCCTGAAACAGGAAACAGGGTTCAATCCCAGTATTTCTTTTGGCCTGATTAAAGAGAAGTCCATAAGACCGGATCCCATGTTTCGCTTGGGTTTTGTTTTGCCAGACAAAAACAAGGAAGATATGGGTCTTAAGGCAATTCAGATTGAAACCCAGATTCAGAGCCTTAAGTCCCAACAGGCATCCTTTGTAGAGTCTTTGATGGTTGGGGAGCTTGAAAAAATGTATACGGAAACCCACAAATTCACTTTGAATGAAGTGATTCCAGCGGCACAAAAAGCTAAAGAAATTGCCCTTGAGACCCAGAAGGCATGGGTATCGGGCCAAATGTCTTTAACCGATTGGCTGGATTCACTTGAAGTTTGGGAGGAAATGATTGGGGCCAAGGCCAGTCAGATTAGGGAAACCTTGAATCTGGAAATCCAGTGGGTCTTGTGGAAGGGAAAATTATGAAACTAGTGCTTTTATTTTTAGTGTTTTTATCATCCGCTTTTTGTGAGTCTAGCTTTCTTTCTGTAGTGGATATGAATGCGGACCAGCAAAATGCAGCCGGCCTTAAGACCAGAAGGCTTCGCAAACAGGTTGTACGATCCGAGGTTATCTGGCCAGGAAAAGTCCGCAATTCTTCTCGAAGTCTTGTTGAGGTTGCTGCTCCAGCGGAAGGGATTTTATATGCTTCTGATCTAAAAACAGGACAGGCAGTAAAGAAGGGTGAAGAGCTAGGTCTAATCGATCCGGCAATTCTTGAGGAGTATCACGATTTGGAATCGGACTGGCATGAGGCTACGGTTATGCTAAAGCGAGAGGCCGAAGAGTTACAGAGATTACAAAAATTGGATCGGGATGGATCGGTGTCCAAGAGGGAGATACAGGACTCTTTGGCCAGACATAAGGTCTGGGAAAAAAAAGTGGAAATTTTAAAGGACCATCTTCAATGGCTGTCCAATGGAGCTAGCTTATTGGAAACCGCACCTATTAGTCTCACCTCTCAGGATCGGGGAGTTTTGGAGTCGGTTCCAGAAGTCGGACAAAAATGGGTGAATCGTGGTGAAACCCTTTATCGATTAAGAAAACAAGGACATTTTGAGGTTTTGGTTGATCTATACCCTTCCATTTATTCGCAACTGCATAGGGTTGATAAACTTCGGGTTGGGGATGTGGATTTAAGTAGTCTTCGGGTGGAATCTGGTAATCCTCCCACCTTGGTGGCTGATTTACAAACAGAGGACAAGTGGTTGGTCTCTGGGGCCGTTGTATCTGTGACAGCTTTGATGGCGGGGCAAAAACCCTTGTTATGCTTAAGGCCTGAGGAGTTGATTCGTGAAGGTTCCGAAGCTTTGGTTTTTTTGGATATTGGTGAAGGGCACTTTGGCCTTAGAAAGGTAAAAACTGGAGAGGAAACGAGTAAGTGTATTGAGGCAATCTCAGGAGTTGATCCCGGCGAATTTATTGTTTCTGAAGGCATTTGGCAGCTTTATTTGCTAGCTAGAGGAAGCCAGGGAGGGGATCATGGTCACGCTCACTAAAATAGGTGTTCGTTACTGGGGTCTGATGCTAATCATTGCCCTATCTCTATTGGGTCCCGGCTTATTCATGGTATTAAAAATGCCTGTCGATGTACTTCCAGAGCTGAGTTCTCCCTCGGTCACAATTCTGACAGAAGCCCACCAGATGGGGCCAGAGGCGGTAGAATTACAAGTTAGCCTACCCATAGAAACAGCTTTGCAGGGATTGTCCCATTTGCGTCGTCTGCGTTCTGCCAGTGGGGTGGGGCTTTCTATGATAGTGGCCGAATTTGATTGGAGTATCAGTGAAAAAGAGGCTCGATTACAGGTCATGGAAAGGCTTCAGACCATTGCCTCAATCCTTCCCGATGGTGTGGATTCCCCTCTAATGACCCCACCTAGCTCCATCATGGGGGAGATTATTTTTCTGGGGATTACTACTGAGGATAAAGATTTGGTCAGAGCCAGACAGTTTGCAGACACCATTTTGCGACCAAGACTTTTGGCTGTCGCTGGAGTATCGCAAATTACAGCCTTAGGTTCTGGAGACAGAGCCATACAGGTGGAGCTTGATCCCTTAAAACTTCAGCACCACCAGATTCAGGCCCATGAGGTCATGGAAAAAATTAAGGAGGCTGATGGAACAGCCACTGCCGGATATATGGTGCAAGGGGCTCAGGCATTTTTGGTTCGTTCCCTTGGTCGTAGTGCTAATGTAACCCACTTTGAGAGCTTGTGGATTAAAGACGGGTTACGGTTAAAGGATTTGGCTCAAGTATCCTATGCTGAAACTAGACCGATTGGATTAGGTTCTGTGGCTACAGAACCGGCCATAATTTTGGCAGTAGGCCGCCAACCACAGGCCAATACGATCGAGGTTTCAGAGGCTGTTACTAAGTCCCTTGCTCAGCTTCAACTTCCTGAAGGATTAAAACTGCACACGGATTTATTTCGTCAGGAACATTTTATACGGGCTGCTTTAGACAGCTTAAAGCAGGCACTGACCGAGGGTTCATTTTTAGTGGTGCTGATTGTTGTCATAGGGCTCCAGTCCTTTCGATCCTCCTTGATATGTCTTCTGGCACTGCCTCTTTCTTTGATTTCTGCTCTATTGATGCTTAGTCTTTTGGGAGTTTCCATCAACACCATGACTCTTGGTGGCCTAACAATTGCTATCGGGGCTTTGGTGGATGATGCCATAGTTTTTGTAGAAAACGCGGTTCGTCGATTAAACGAGGGAGGGGTAGAAAAGAGCCGAGGGGAATTGATATCAGAATCACTATCTCAGGTGGCCTCTTCCATCATTTATGCTACGGCAATTATTGTAGTAGTGTTTCTACCCTTGTTTTTTTTATCAGGGATTGAGGGCAAGCTATTTCAGCCACTGGGGTTTTCTTATGTCATTGCTTTGGTTGCCTCCTTGTTTGTGGCCTTGTTTCTGACTCCGGCCTTTATCTATTGTCTGGGACTTAGGGTCAAAGCTCAATCAATGTCACTAGCAGCTAGAGTTGTCCAAAGGTTACATGATCCAGCCCTATCGCTAACCATGAGATTTCCCGTGCCAGTGTTGGTTGTTGGGCTTTTATTGTCAATCTTTTCAGTGGTTTATATAGCCAATCTTGGAACCAGCTTTTTACCTCCATTTAGAGAGGGGGCTTTAACCATTGAGATGAGCACAATCCCGGGAACTGCACTTCAGGAGTCGGATCGTCTTGGTCGCATGGCTGAATCTGTGCTTTTGGGTTTGGATGGGGTTTTGCAGGTGGCTAGAAGAACGGGACGGGCTAGTGATGATGCCCATGCCGTGGACGAAACCATGACAGAGATTGAGGTGGTTTTAGATCTCAAAAATGAAAATCGAGATTCTATTCTTGAGTCCATTCGCCATAGTCTACAGTCTGTTTCAGGGGCTGTATTCAATATTGGTCAGCCGATTTCGCATAGAATTGATCATATACTCTCTGGGGCTAGGGCCATGTTGGTGGTGGCTGTATTTGGAGAGGATTTGATTCATCTGGATGCTTTTGCCAATAAGGTTAAAGGTACCTTGGAAGCAATTCCTGATCTGGTGGATGTGGCCTTGGAATCGCAGGGAGAGCAGCCGGAATTAAGAATTACTCCCCATTTGTCCCGTCTGGCTGGCTACGGTTTGAGCCCGCACGATATGGCAGAGCATACAGAGCTTCTGTTTGATGGTATTCCCACCACGCAGGTGCTTCAGGGAAACTTAAAAATTCCCGTGGTGGTTCGTTATGAAAAAGGAGGTAGGCAAACAAATGATCTTCAGAATTTCCCGATTGTGACGGCTAAGGGAGCTACAACCTTATCTGAACTTGCGGATATAAACTGGCACCGCGGCCCCAATCGGGTGGGAAGAGAAGATCGCTCAAGACGGATTTTAGTCATGGCAAATATATCTGGCAGTGACTTGGGTTTAGCTGCTCAAAGGGTTGAGGACGCACTAATGCAGTTAAAGCCGGATGCGGGAATTCATTGGCAGCTTCGCGGGCAATTTGAGGCCAGAAAAATTGCCGCCCAAAAAATGTTTTTTACATCTTTTTTAAGTCTCTTAATCGTGGGTTGGATTCTGCATCTTTCCCTAGGATCGCTAAGATTAGCCCTTCTAACCCTATTAAGTCTGCCTCTTAGTTTGGCTGGCGGGGCTTTTGGAGTGTATTACTCAGGTGGTATTGTGTCCTTAGCCTCTCTTGTTGGCTTTTTAACCCTTTTGGGAATTGCTTCCCGGAACGGAATATTACTGCTAGAACGATTTCGGGATGGGGTGGCCTCAGGTCTTAGTCATTATGATGCTGTATGGGAGGGCACTCGTGAACGCCTGTTACCAGTTTTTATGACGGCAATCAGTACAGCCCTTGGCCTACTGCCTCTGGTGCTGGCCCAGGACAAACCTGGAAATGAAATTCAGGCTCCCATGGCTGCCGTAATTCTTGGTGGTCTGATTTCCTCAACGATATTATCTGTAATTGTAGTTCCAGCCCTCTGGCTGGTGTTTCATAAAGGAGAAACAAAATGATCAAGATTGTAGTGATGTTAACCATGGTAGCTTTAAGCTTTACCAATCCCAGAATGGATACAAATACTCCCATAAAGGCTCGGGGGGCTTTGATGTACTTTGTCTGCGACCATGAGGGCGTGGAATGGACTCAGGCGTTTCCAGAAAAAAAGGTCTGCCCGGCCTGTGCCCCTGATCATGGCTGTGGCCGTCTCATCAGTGTTCTGCCTCATCCCGACTCTGCATATAAGTCCGAGGAATATCTGGTGCCCAACCCATTGGATCCAGTGAGCGGAAAACCCATCAAACCTGAATTGTCTTCAGACTTTGAGGGCCGAAAAGTCTATTTTTCCGGTAGTGTTTCGCAAAAAAGATTCCTGATGGATCCCAAAAAATGGTCAGCCAATCTGCCACTTAAGGCCGAGCTTTTTGGTCTGGAAGTTCAACCAGACCTACTGGAATATCATGATCAGGGACATGACCATGGAGATGGCCATGGACATGATCACTAAACATTATGAAATGGGTTATTATTAAATATCTGATCACGGCCACCGTCATCGTGGCCGCTTCGGAAATATCTAAACGAAGTGATAAGCTTGGGGCTATGATTGTGGCCTTGCCGATGGTGACGGTTCTTACTCTAGTTTGGCTAAATCTTGAAAACCAACCTACTGAGAAAATTGCCAATCACGCTTGGTATACATTTTGGTATGTGCTGCCGACTTTACCCATGTTTTTGATCTTTCCAGTTATATTAAAGAGCATGGGCTTTTGGATGGCACTGGTTGCAAGTATGGGGATCACTATTGCATGTTTTTGGGTTTTTGCCCTCTTCGTTCGGCAGTTTGGAATTGATCTGTTTCTATAGAGTTTGAGATTTACTAACTATGGCAAAATGACCCAGGTCGATAGTTGTGTAAATTTAGTTACTCGGTCTGTATAATTATGAGCATAAAATGAGAGCTGTTTTCTTGGTACGCATAACCATTCTTTGTGTAGCTTTGCTTTTGCTGCGCACTACCTTTATTCCCGTTTTTGGGGATGGGTTGTGGCGTTGTCTGGAGCAAAAAGAACAAAGCTCATGTTGCCATGGAGTACACACAGAGCCCTGTTCCGAGGATCGCTTTTGTGATTCTCCTGAAGATTGTTTGTCTCTTCCGATGTGGACAGAGGCTGAATCTAAGCGCTCCTTTGACTTATTGGTATTCCCGCCGTTTTTTAAGCCCCCGGCATATTTTTCTTTAGTTGTTTTTGGGGAAAATAAGGCTTTGAATTCTTATTCTCCTGATTTGGCCTACCTGATTTTACAGGTAGGGTGGGATCACATCCGGCTCCTGGTTTAGGCTCTTTTTTTATACATCATTCAGAATTTATCCCTGATTTGTTTTTAAAAGGAGCCTTTTTATGTCTAAAAATATTATTTCTATTGTTGTCATTGTTTTTGTAGGCCTCGTTGCCTGGTTTTTACCTCAATCAGAAGCCAAAGCTTCTCCTCAAACTCCCTGCGCGGTTCATCAGACGGCTAATTGCCCGTTTTGCCATCCTCAGCTCATACAAAAGATGGGCCTTTGTAAAGAGCACGATAATATTCCTGAGGCTCAATGCGTTTTATGTCGCCCAGAGTTAAAGCGAGCATATCAGCAGGAAAAAGATTGGTGTGCTGGGCATTCTGTGCCTGAGTCACAATGCACAACCTGTCTTTTACATGGACATAACCACTAAGAATAAAAGAGGTAGACATGCGTGTTTTTTTGACTGCCTTGATGGCCGTTTTTGTCTTTTATTCTGTGCGTTTTGTGCGGCAGAATGAAAAAATAGAGGTAGCGAATCCAATCCAAAACACTCAAGAAGTGGCCACTAAAATCTCTGATCTAGTGGCAAAGAATCAATCGTCTCAACGCTCCAAAAGACCACCAAATTCCGATTGCAGTCGGGCAGATACAATGATTGATTTGGGCTCTGATCAAGTCTTGGATGCTTCCAGGTTTTTGATTGAATCAGTGGGTCAGGATCCGGTTGGCGAATTGGTTTTACGCAATGCGGATTTGGAGTTTTTACCGGAGAAATCACAGGAAATTACGGCTAAAGAAGCCCTGACTGTGACAAATCTTTATGTGACTTCTGGTCAACGGGTATCTGCGGGAGACTTGCTTTTGGAAGCAGAAAGTAAAGAGCTTGCAAAGGCTAGAATGGCATGGCTTGAGGCCAAGGCTAAGCATGAGCTTTGGGAGGCTTCCAGAGAAAGGGAAAAGAGCCTATTGGGAGCACAGGTGGGCAATCTAAGGGACTTTTCGGAAATCAGGGATCGGGAAATTGAGGCAAAACTGGCACTCAATATTGCAGAGCAACAGTTGGCCTGGTTTGGATATTCCTCTCAAGATTACGAAAAACTTTTAAACATGGAGGCGACGGATTTAAATCTGAAAATACATGCCAAAATTTCAGGTACAGTTCAGCAAATCTCCCTGATTCCAGGCTCCCATGTCGAAGAGGGCCAATCTCTTTTAACCATTGTTGATCCAAATCGTTTGAGAGCAAAAATATGGGTTTTTGCGAATGAAGCAGCCCATTTTAAGCCAGATCAGATCTTTTTTGTGCGTTCCAACGAGAGAGAATCTCAGGGGCAGATTCGTTTTATTCCGGCCATGATTGATTCCCATACCAGACAAATTCCAATATTGGGTGAGATCGACAACCAATCCTTATTGTTTCGAGCAGGAGAATATGTCCAGGTTGAATTGGAAAAGCAAATCTCATCTTCACTACTAGTTCCAGTAGAGGCCGTGCAGTGGGATGGGTGTTGCAACCTGGTTTTTGAGTCTTTAGGTCAAAATCGCTTTCAACCCCGTAAAGTTGCCTTGGGAGAAAAAATTTCTGGCCGTCAGATAGTGCTTTCGGGCCTACAGACAACCAGTAAAATTGTGGCTAAAGGTAGTTATTTTTTAAAGTCAATTTTAATGCAGGCTGAGATAGGTGATGCCTGCTGTGGGATTTAAGGTGAGTGCAATATGTTTCAATTGATGCAGCTTTCCTTAAAACACAAAGAAATTGTGATTGTATTGACCTTGATTTTGGCAGTAGCCGGGGGAAGTATTTTATTTCGTTTACCTCTGGATGCTTTTCCAGATACCACCCCCGTTATGGTACATGTCAATTCTGTGGCATCAGAATTATCTCCGGTGGAAATTGAAGAACAAATTTTGCGCCCCTTAGAGAGAGTTTTGCTGACAACTTCAGGACTCAATGAAATTCGCACCATAGGCAGATTTGGTTTTGGGCAAGTCATTTTGATTTTTGATGATTCTGTGTCGCTTATGGATGCGAGGCAGGCTGTACTTGAAAAACTTGCAGGTATTGAGTTAGAGGAAGGCATTATACCGCCTCAGATTGGGCCCCCGGCTACGGGTATGGGGGAGGTTTTTCATTACACCTTAAAGTCCAAAACTCTGGATTTGAAAGACTTGTTGGATTTACAGCAATATGTTTTGGAGTCAGAACTGGCATCAGTGCCGGGAGTTGCTGAAGTGAATGCCTGGGGAGGCAAGCTTCGCAGGATTGAAATTTTGGTGGACTTGTCAAAAATTGAGGAATATCAGATCCCGTTAAGCGAGATATTTACGGCAATTCGGGATCATACGGGAGCTAGTGGTGGAGGTGGAATTGAGTTTTCTGGGGAATATCATCTGGTGCAGGGAGATACAAGGTATAGGAAATTAGAGGATATTGAAAATACAGTGATTCGCAGTCATCAGGGGTTGCCTGTATTGTTAAAGGATATTGCCCATGTTTTAGATGGTCATAGCTTACGCCGTGGAGCCGTTTCTCAAAATGGTAAGGGAGAGGTTCTTCTAGGCTTGGTTTTTATGGGCTTTGGGGAAAATGGTCGCTCTGTAAGTATGGCCGCACAAAAGCGCCTTGAGGAAGCCAAAGAGCTATTACCAGCTTCTGTAGAAACAGAAGTAATTTATTCACGACAAAACATTGTGGACTCTGTGCTTAAAACAGCGGGGAAAAACCTGATTTGGGGCGCCTTGCTGGTAGTTCTTATTTTGTTTCTTTTTTTGAAGGATATCAGGGCTGGTCTGATTGTTGCATTTAGTATTCCTTTTAGTCTTTTGTTTGCAGTTTGTGGAATGTGGGCCTTTGCAATTCCCGGCACTCTAATGTCTTTAGGGGCTATTGATTTTGGTCTGGTGGTCGATTCCAGCGTCATTTTAGTTGAAAATGTGAGTCGTCGCTTAAAAAAGGCTGAGACTTATTTTGAAAAGTCCAAGATTGTTTTATCGGCTTGTCTTGAGATGAGGCAGGCTACCATTTTTGGGGAGATAATTTTAATTGTGGCCTACCTTCCCATTGTCTTTTTGAGTGGTTCGGAAGGAAAATTGTTTAGGCCAATGGCTTACACTGTAATGCTTGCTCTTGTCGGCTCCTTTGTATGGTCGGTTTTTGTAGTTCCTGTCCTTTGTGCCATCTTCTTAAAGAAAAACGAAAAAAACCATAAGCCACCTTTGATGCGTTGGGTTGAATTGGTTTTTGTGCGCATGTTATCCAAGGCACTGAGATTTTGTGGCCCTGTATTAGCGTGTGTGGCTTTACTAGGCTTGGCTACGAGCTTTATAGCATCTGGCTTAGGGGCGCGATTTTTACCCAAACTTGAGGAGCATTCCATAGTTTTGTCCACGGTGCGGCTACCTGGGATTGCGTTAAATGAAGCTTTGCATCAGGCCGAAGATTTGGAAAAATTTTTATTAACGAGATTTCCTAAAGAGATTTTATCGGCAACTACGCGAATCGGCACAGCCGAATTGGCAACCGATCCAATGGGCATGGAACAGGCCGATGTGTTTCTTAAACTATCCTCTCAGGAAAAATGGGAAAGGGCAAAAAATCAGACCCAATTGCAGGATTTGATCAACATCGAATTACAGAGTTTTTTGGGAACTAAATTTGTAATGACTCAGCCCATTGAGATGAGAATGAACGAAATGGAGGCGGGAATTCGTTCTGATTTGGGAATTATGATTTATGGGGATGATCTTGATCAATTGGCACGAAGAGCAGAAGAAGTGGCTTCTTCCATGGCTCTTTTACCTGGAGCTAAAGATGTAACTCCAGAAAAGATAACCGGTGGCCCTTATGTGATTATCAAGGGAATCCCCGAAAATATGGGTCGTTACGGGTTTACCGGGAAGGATATTTTAAATCTCGTAGAGTCTATTGGGGGTTATCAGATCAGCAAAATGTTTGTTGAGGAGAAGCGTTATCCCATTGCGGTTCGGCTACAAACAAAAGATCGTCAGGATCCTGAAAAATTAGGCGATTTGATCTTGTTAAATTCCAATGGAGTGCGGGTCAGATTATCCCAAATTGCTTCCATTTCTATGGAAACAGGCCCCGTTTTAATCACAAGAGAAAAAGCAAGGCGCAGGGTTGTGGTTCAGGTCAATATAGGGCATCAGGACTTAGTGGGTTTTGTAGAAGATACCAAAAAACATCTGGATCAAAACTATGTCTGGAGCCAGAACATGCACTATAAGCTCGGAGGCCAATACCAGCATTATTTGAGTGCCCGGGTTTCACTTTTTATCAGTATTTCTTTTGTTCTAGTCTTGATTTTTTTCCTATTACAACTCTCAACAGGGCGATTTTCAGACTCCATGGCGATCATGACTGGGGCTCCCTTTGCGGCTATGGGGGGCATCATTGCCTTATATTGGTTTGAGATTCCGTTTTCTGTTTCGGCAGGAATTGGTTTTGTAATTGTTTGTGGGGTCTCTATGCTAAATGGCCTGGTGCTGGTTAGCACAGTGAATCAACGCCGGAAAAACAATCTTCGTGCCAGTATTGTTTTGGCCTCAAGAGAAAGACTCAGACCAGTGTTAATGACGGCAATGGTGGCCTTTTTTGGATTTATTCCCATGGTATTCAGCACGGGAATCGGTGCAGAGATTCAAAGACCTTTAGCTCTAGTGGTTGTGGGAGGAGTTTTCTCAGACACTTTTTTAACCCTTTTTGTGTTGCCCTGCCTTCTTCTATTGCGAAAAATTAGACTCCCATGCTAAATTGACTATACCCTAGGGGGGTATATGAGATTTTTTATTTTATGGTGTCTTGTTTTAGCTTCTCCTTTGCGAGGATCTGAAGCGTTTAAGCAATTTGAAGCCGCGATAAAAAAATATCCACAAATGAGATCTCTTGAAGCAAAGCTCAGTGCCAAGGAGATTCAGTTAAACAATACGGGATTATTGCCGGAGCCAAAAATTGAGGCTGAAATCTCTACCGAGTCCGCAATTCAGAATCGGAAGTTCAAGCCAAACATAGCACTTATGCAGATGTTGCCATCTCGTGGTGCAAGGTTTTTCTCCAAAAGGGCCATCAGTAAAGAGGGGCAAATTATTGAGTTGCAAATGGAAGTCCTGGCTCGTGAACTGCTCACAGAGTCTCTTCTGACATGGCTCAAACTAGAAATGAATGCCCGGTCTAAAAATTTACTCCAAGAAGATTTGGTGCTATTAGACTTTGCGGGAAAAGCCATTTCTTCACACTTTAGGCACCACAACTATAACCTTGCCAGTGTATTGCGCCTCCAGTCCCAAAAGGCGGAAATTGAAGTCAAAATTAAAAATCTTGCGCAGCAAAGAGAGGGGGATCAATCGAGCCTGATCCGAATTTTTGGTACACCTTTCCCAGAGGTTTCCTTTCCCGATGAATTGGAACTGCCCACAAAAGGAGATCTTTTAGAACATCCACGGGCCAGACTTTATTTAAAGCAGATTGAATTGGGGGTTCTAAATGTAGAAAAAGCAAAAATTAGTGCGAATCCTGATTTTGAACTAGGAGTTGAGTATTCACCTGCTCAAATGACAGGTGGAATGGGTGGAAGCCAGGATGATTTTATGCTGATGTTTGGTATGAACTTGAAATTGGGTCGAGTTCGTTATCAAAGGCTGAAGCAAGAACAAGTTTTTAAAGAAACTTCTGTTCGTGAGGATTTGAAGGCCTGGCTGTTGATTCAACAGCAAAGAGAAACACAGATGAAATCTGAATTGAATGTGTCCAGAAATCTTCTGTTAAATTTTGAGAAGACCGTAATTCCAAATCTGGAGCAAGCCCTGCAATCTCAAAGAGCCGGATATCAAACGAGCCTGGAAGGGCCGGGAGAATTGATTTTAGTTCTACGCGAACTTTTGAGTGCTCGCTGGGAAAGACTTCAGGCATATTATCGGGGATGGGTGGCTCTAATTGTCCTTGCGGATCTTTATGACCAGAAGCTGGGGGTTTTATGATCAGGCTATTTTTGGTGCTTATATTGCTATTACAGCCGCAAAGTCAGGAACAATGGACTTGTTCCATGCACCCCCAGATTCGGATGCCGGACAATTCACAAAAATGCCCTATTTGTTATATGGATTTAATTCCATTGGATGAAAAAAATGATCTGGGCAGTGACTTTATACCGTTAAGTTCAGTCTTAAAATCTCAAATTCGTACCCAGGAAGTCGTTTTAGGTAGGGTTGATATTAAGAGATCTCTTCGAGCCAGGGTAGTCGCAAATGACGCAAAAATGATTTCTCATTCCCTGCGTTCTGAAGGCCGCATAGAAGAGTTAAAGTTAAGTCGGGCCGGTATGCTCGTTACCACGGGAGATGTTTTATATTCTCTTTACTCCCCATCCTTAATTTCAGCACAGCAGGATTATTTGGAGGCTTTGAAACTCCAGGGAGCATTTGGGTTGAAGCAGCAAAAGGATAGTGAAATTAAGTTGTTGTGGCTGGGCTATCCTAAGGACAAGCTGCAAGATCTGAAACAGGCTGGGTATCCATTGGAACATGTCCCTATTCACGCCACATTCTCAGGCATTGTAACCGAAGTTTTTATGCGAAGTGGGGCCTATGGTGAATTGGGAAAAACGGTGTTTTCTGTGCTTGAGAATCAGGCCGTATATTTGGAGGCATATCTATCAGAAAGAGATTTGCAAGAGTTAAAGGCAGCTAAATCGGCTTTGTTTTTACCCATTGGTCAAGCTAGAGAGTTAATTGTAGACAAGCCATTTTTAGAAGAAATTGCTTTGGGAGCAGCGCGAAGTTTTCGTCAATTATGGCATCTGAAAGATTTTTTGCCCTTGGGTTTGGAGGGTTTGCTTAAGGTTCACATACAGTCTAAAGAAGGTTCAGTTCTGCCTAATTCAGCCCTATTGTTTGCCGGGAGTGATGCGGTTGTGTACCAGGTTATTGACGATTTGGTTCAGGCCCGTAAAGTAAAAATTTTGGCGAGTGGCGAAGAGTATAGTCTTATAGATATTGAACCAGGGGCTGTGGTTGTATCTGAAGCTGCATTTGCAGTGGATTCAGAGTTTCAAATTCAGGGAAAAACCTCTTTAATTAAGAAACTTGAAGAGCATAAATTTGGGTTTAACACTCAATATCAGAGTTCTGAGGGATTGAATGCCCTGTCTAAGGATCAAGAATCCAGGAACTTAGCAGAGCACTTAATTGGGGATTATCTTAATTTGTGGCAATTTCTGTCACAGGATGATTTGCCCCAATCTCGTAATGCTGCTGAAATATTTGATAATCGTTTGGCTCATACTCAGCATCCCTCTGCGGTTTGGCTTATAAGACAACTGAGCGAAGAGCCCGATTTAGAAACCCTCCCTGCCCTGCGCAATAGATTTCATAAAATTTCTGAGTTGTTTTTGAAGATAGGAGAATTAGGTCTTTTACAGGGGATGAATTTAAAGAGAGCTTATTGCCCCATGGCTTTTGATTCACAAGGGGCAGAATGGATCCAAAAAGGGGAAAAGGTAATCAATCCTTATTTTGGTAATTCTATGCTTCATTGCGGCAGCATTCGCGAGGATTTTTAATGAAGTCCTTGCATAGGTTTTTGATTCTCAATCCGATCTTTTCCGTGTTGGCTGTAGTTTTGATTGTGATTGCAGGTCTTGCTACGAGTCCGATTTCCTTAGAATTCTGGCCGCAGGCGTTTCGTTTCCCTGTACCTGTAGATGCGATCCCCAATTTAGGCGAAAATCAGCAGATTTTACTCTCTACATGGGAAGGGCAGTCTCCAGAAGAGGTAGAGGATCAGCTTACCTATCCTCTGGCCTCCCAGATGATGGGCATTGATGGAGTTAAGACCGTAAGAACAAATTCTATGTTTGGCCTTAGCATGGTTTATCTGATTTTTCATGAATCAAAAACTTTTTCTGAGGCTAGAGCAAAAATTTTAGAAAAATTGGCATCTTTGCCTGATGGTCTGATTCCTGATGGAGTAAAACCATCTCTTGGACCCGATGCCACGGGGCTGGGGCAGGTTTATCAGTATGCAATTCAAATGCAGGGAAAGGCTGAAAACCCACCGTTTAGTTTTATGGAAATCAGTCGCTTGCAAGAGTTTCAGATTCGTTATGAATTACTAGCGATTGAAGGAGTGGTGGAAGTTTCGGGGATTGGGGTACGCAAAGGTGAGTTTTTAGTCGTGGCAGATCCCATTCGGATGGCAAAATATCGAATTGATCTTGCGGAAGTATCAAGAGCAATTTCCATGGTGGGCAGAAATATCTCTGCTAAAACTTTGGAGTACAACGGGGTTGAATATTTTTTGCGAGGCGTTGGTCAGGCTGTGAGTACAACTGATATTGCAAACACGCTGATTCGAAGAGATCAGAACCAACCGATTTTAATTTCTGATGTTGCGGATGTTCAAATAGTTCCTGAATTGGCAAGGGGATATTTGGATTGGAATGGTCAACCTGCTGTAGGTGGGATTGTGACGATTCGACAGGATGCCAACCCACTAAAAACCCTGAAGCTGATTCAAGAAAAAGTAGAGAAAATCAATGCCGGATTGCCACAAAGAGATGGTGTGAAGCTTCAAATCACCCCGTTTTATGATCGAACCGGAGTGATTGAAGATACGGTTTGGACTTTAAACACAGCATTAAGAGATGCAGCAATGATTACCGCTTTGGTAATTCTGATTCTAATGGGAAACTTCGGGGCTGGGGTTTTGGTGGCCTTAGTCTTGCCTCTTGGTATTCTGGCAACTTACACGAGTATGAAGCTTTTAGGAGTTGAAGCTAATATTGTGGGGCTTTGTGGGATTGCCATTGCAATCGGAGTTATGGCTGATGTAGGGATTGTATTGGTTGAATCAATTAGTAGGAAAATGCAGGAGGAAAAAGACCCTGATGAGGCTGCCGCAGAGGGTGCGGCAGAGGTCACAACACCATTGCTGATTGCCGTGAGTACAACTCTTCTATCTTTTTTGCCGGTATTTTTTTTAACAGAGGCCGAGGGAAAATTGTTTCGGCCATTGGCTGCAACTAAAACATTGACCATTGTTTTAGCATTGGTTGTGGTATTGTTTGTATTACCAACACTTGCTCGTTATGTTCTAAGCCCTTGCTGGAGGCGTTGGAACCGGGTTTTTTTCTGGCCGGGTGTCTTTTTACTGGCAATTCTTCTCTCTGTATTTTGGGCCCCGGCAGGGGAAGAATCAGGCTATTTGAAAAACTTCTTTTGGACCGTTTCAGTTGTGGGCGGAATTCTTTTTCTATTCTTTCTTTTTGAGAAGGTGTACTCCAGAATTTTAAGATTTCTTCTTAAGTACAAACTATTGTTTTATGTGCCAGTACTTTTGATTTTATGTAGTGGCTTTTTGTTTTGGTTTGGGGCTAAGGCGTTTTTACCATCTTTTGTTCGCGAGCATGAGATTTCTCAATGGCTGATAGAAAAAATCCCCGCTCGTGGCACTGAGTTTATGCCTGTGTTAAATGAGGGAAGTTTTTTATTTATGCCAACAACGATGCCTCATGCCTCAAGTGAATTTGTTCAGAGTGTGTTAAGGCGTTTAGATGAGGTAATCGCAAAAATTCCTGAGGTTGATTTAGCTGTAGGAAAAGCAGGGCGAGCGGATACTGCGCTGGATCCGGCTCCTCTTTCTATGATTGAAACTATTATTCAAATCAAGCCGGAGTATTCTTTGAACCAATCAGGAGAAAGGATTCGCAACTGGAGAGATTCCATTAAGACTGAGCGCGACATCTGGGAGGAAATTGTACAAGTTGCAACTGTTCCTGGGTTGACCTCTGCCCCTCGTTTACAGCCTATTGAGGGACGCATTGTCATGCTTCAAAGCGGGATTCGAGCTTCCATGGCGGTACGGCTGAGGGGCTCAGATCTACATGAAATGGAATCCGTAGGCATGGAAATAGAAAAAATACTTCAAAATACTCCAGGTATTAAGGCTTCTTCTGTCTTTGCTGACAGGGCTGTTGGCAAGCCCTATATTGATGTGTTGTGGAAAAGGGAAGAGTTAGCAATTGCTGGATTAACAGTACAAGAGGCTCAGAACCTTTACAGAACTGCGATTGCAGGACAAAAAATTTCAGAAGTGATTGATGGAAGAGAGCGGTACGATATTTCCTTGCGCTATGGAAAACTTTGGCGGAACTCTCCCCAGGATTTGGAATTGATTCCATTAAATTTACCGGATGGGCGTATCGTAAGGCTTTCAGAGCTTGCAGATTTAAGTATTCGCAAGGGCCCTATGGCAATCAAGGGGGAAAATTCCCGTTTGGTTTCCTATGTTCTTTTTGACAAAAAAAGTGGGCTTTCCGAAGGAGAGGCCGTGAAGCAGGCTCAGGATATGCTTCAAAAGCATATAGCTTCAAAATCTTTAATAATCCCATCTCATATCTCTTGGGATTTTGCTGGAAACTACGAAAATCAAATCAGGGCAAACCAGCGTTTATCTCTGATTATTCCTTTGGCGTTATGTATTATTTATGTCGTGTTGTCTTTGTTGTTTCGTTCCCCCATACAGACTCTGCTTTTGTTTTCTTCAGTAGCGGTAGCCTTTTCTGGAGGGTTTATCATGCTTTACCTATTTGATGTCAATCTATCGGTTGCAGTTTGGGTTGGTTTTTTGGCTCTTTTTGGGATTGCAACAGATGATGGAGTTTTGATTTCTGCTTATATCAAGGAATCCTGGCAAAAGAATAATCCAAAAGAGGTGGAGGAAATTCGTGCTGCCGTGTTGGAGGCAGGAAATCGGCGAATTCAGGCTTGTTTGATGACAACAGCAACAACTTTGTTGGCTCTAATGCCTATTTTTGCCAGTACTGGAAGGGGGTCTGAAATTATGCAGCCCATGGCTATCCCTATTTTTGGGGGTATGTCCCTGGCCTTATTGACTTTATTTATGATCCCAATCACATTTTCCCTGATTGAAGAATGGAAACTATTAAAACGAGGAGAACCAAAATGAAAAAACTATTTATTATTCTAGCTATGCTGATTTGTAAGGTGTCTTTATTTGCCCAGGATCCCGTACATTTTTATCTAAAAATCCAGCAGTCTTTAGCTCATGATGATTTTGAGTCTGCCATCAGTCATGCGAAGGAGCTAAACGAGCACTCCAAAGAATTTAAGCAACTGCCCCAGCTTTTAGAAGCCCCAGATATTGATTCCTTGCGGCAAAACTTTTTGGCTTTGAGCGAGGAGCTTGTAGTTATGCTGGATGAAGGGCGACTTAAGGGCATCAAAAATCTGGTATTAGCCACTTGCCCCATGGCGTTTTCCGGGAAAGGTGGAGACTGGGTTCAAGAAGGAAAACAGATTCTTAACCCTTATTATGGGGCCAGCATGTTGCGTTGTGGCAGTATAAAATACGCTTTTGATGAATAAGGATATGGATATGTTGCTACAAATCGAGGGCATGAGCTGTACGGCCTGTGCCAGCCGAATTGAAAAGGTTTTACATAAAAATGGGGTCAGAGGCCAGGTGAATTTTGCCTCGGAATCGGCCCAGATTGAGTCTGATTCCTTTTCAGTAGCAGAAGTTTTAAATCTGATACAAAAGGCCGGGTACAAGGCCAGACTTAAAAACGATTCCCAAAAGACGGAAGTCAGTTCTTCGATTGGAATGGTAGAAAAGATTGGTTTGGCATCTGGCCTGTTTGTGGCGGTTGTTGATATGGGGGGAATGCTTTTTGGGGTCATGAATCCCGCTGGAATCACGGTTTCAGCAATTCTTACCACAATTTGCCAGTTCACGGTGGGGCTCCCATTTATGCAGCGAGCCCTGATATCTCTAAAACATGCAAGCCCTGGGATGGATCTTTTGGTCAGTATGGGAACCTTCTCGGCCTGGGCTTTATCTATGGCAATTTTCTTTCATTTCATTCATGCCCATCATGTTTGGTTTGAAGCCTCTGCCTCGGTTTTGGTTCTGATTCGCCTCGGTAAAATTCTTGAGGAGAGGGCCAAAAAGAAGGCCTCTTTAGCCATGCAGGAACTAAGCCGGGAGTTGCCAGAAATGGCCAGAAAGCTTGTGGATGGGGCCATAGTAGAAGTCCCCTCTGTCTCTTTGAATCCAAAGGACATCATTTTAGTAATGCAGCATGAACATGTAGCCGTGGATGCCAAAGTAACAGATGGACGGGCCGAAGTGAATGAGGCCTTGTTTACAGGAGAAAGTTTACCCGTATTTAAGGAACTGGGAGCCACTGTATTGGCGGGAAGCCTGAATATGGGAGGCCAGTTTTATGCAGAAGTGTTACATTCCCGTGGTAACTGTCGTTTTGATTCCATAGTACGGGCTGTGGAAAAGGCCCAGAACAGCCGCGCCCCCATTCAGGATCTGGCGGATATGGTGTCTAGCTGGTTTGTGCCTTTAGTGGTGTTAATAGCTCTTGGCTCTGGCCTTTTTGTTTCTTTTTATGGGGGCAGCCTGGAAGAGTCTTTAGTAAGAATGATTACCGTTTTAGTGGTTTCCTGCCCTTGTGCTTTGGGTTTGGCAACACCTACGGCCATCACAGCCGGAATTGGCAGGGCTGCCGATCTGGGGATTTTAGTGCGCGAGGCCCGATCCTTACAACTGGCTGAAAATTTGCGTTTCTTTTGCCTCGACAAAACCGGAACCCTGACGGAAGGCAAGCCCACAGTCAAAGAAGTTCAACATTCTAAAGACTTTTCCCCAGATCAGATTTTGCTACTGGCTTCAGCACTGGAACAATCAAGCACCCATCCCTTGGGTAAGGCAATTTTGGTCGCCACAAAACAAAATATTCCCATAACCACGGATGTATCCGTAGTTTCTGGCAAGGGCCTAAAGGGAGTTGTAGAGGGACAAAATGTTTTGGTTGGTAGCCCCGAATTCTGTTTTGATGGCCAGTGGCCGGACTGGGCCGATTCCAATCGGGGCAATGGCTCCTT
>DITF01000009.1 GCA_002422125.1 bacterium UBP17_UBA6191 | reverse complement strand
TAATAACCAGAGGGTTTACAAGGCTTTCAAATTGAGCCGCTAGTACCAGATAAACTACAATCAAGGTAAGAATAAGAATAAACATGGCCGATCGCCCCGTACGGCGAAACTCTCTTGATTCTCCCTTGTAGTCCACAACCGCCTGCTGTGGCAATTCTGTTTTTACAAGTTCATCCAAAAATCGCAGGGCATCACCCAGAGAATACCCTGGCTTCAAACCCGCTGAAATAGTTACAGCCCGAACCCGGTTAAATCTTTTTAAGGATGGGGAGCCCGCTTCCTCCCAGACTTCGACCAAATCAGAAAGCTTCACCATCTCCGAGGTTCTGTCCGAGCGCACATAAATATTTTGAATGTCGTCTATGGAACGAAATTTACCTTCTTCACTCTCCAAAATGACATCATATTCCTCCCCACCATCAATAAAAGTAGTCACTCTTCTTGAACCTAAAAGAGTCTCCATGGTGCGGGCAATGGACTCGACTGACACACCTAACAGATTAGCCCTTTCTACATCAACCTTAACCTGAAACTGAGGTCTAGTTTCCTTAAAATCGGAATCCATATTGGTAAATCCACCAAAGGCCTCGGCTTTATCCAATACAATATCCCGCCATTTGACCAATTCCTCATAATCGGGACCCCCGATCACAAACTCTATGGGGTTTTGGCCACCGCCACTGATGCGTTGAGGCATATTGGCAAACACCCGTACTCCAGGAATTTCTGCCATTACGGAGCGCAATTCATCCATCAAGGCAAATGTAGAACGGTTTCTCTGATCCCAGTGCTCCATGACAATAGTGGCTCTGCCGTCATTCATGGCAAAGGATTCTCCAAAACTTCGTGGAACCCGAATCAATACTCGGGAAATTTCTCCCTTGCCCACCAGCCCCATCAAGCGTTTTTCGACCTCAAGAACATTACGACTGGAATAGTGAAAGGATGCACCTTCTGGGCCCGTGACCCGAATAAAAAAGACTCCTCTATCCTGGGCCGGAGCAAATTCAGAAGGGATTTTATCAAACAACACAAACGAGGCCCACAAGGTACCACCCATGATCAAGACCACTAAAAGGCGAAATCTCAGTACAATATTAAGGACAAATAAATACAATGCCTGTACCCGTACCATGACAAAATCTATCATGGATACAACAAGTCCTCTTTTTTCGCCTACCTTCAAAAATTTGGAGCAAAGCATAGGAGATAGAGTTAAGGCACAAAAGCTGGAAAACATAACCGCAACCGACATAGTTACAGCAAACTCTGTAAACAGTCGCCCCACATTGCCCTGTAAAAAGGCAATTGGCAAAAACACAGACACAAGAACCGCGGTTGTGGCAAGTACAGCAAAACCCACCTGCCGGGTTCCTCTGTAAGCGGCTAGCAAGGGCGGCTCACCTTCCTCGATTCTTCTGTATACATTTTCAAGCACCACAATTGAATCATCCACCACTAGCCCAATTGCTAAAATCAGAGCCAGAAGGGTGAGAATGTTAATCGTGAAGCCCAAAAAATAAAGCACGCTAAAAGTGGCAATCAAAGAAACTGGCACTGTGGCCGCTGGCACCAAAAGAGCACGAAAGCTACCCAAAAAGAACCAGATCACAACTACCACCATTAACACAGCAATGTATAAGGTTGAATACACCTCATTAATGGATTCTTCAATAAACTGGGAGGAATCAAAGCTATTATGAAGCTCAATATAATCCGGTAGAAGTTCACGCACCCTAGCCGCTTCTTCTTTAATAGCTTTGGCCACGGATAAGGTATTGGCCTTTGATTGCCGAATAAATCCCATACCAATCTGGGGCACCGTGTTTCCACGAAACTCTGTGCGGTAATTTTCGGGGCCTAACTCAACTCTGGCCACATCTTTTAATCGGGTAAAAAAACCGTCTGTGCCTCGTTTAACAATCAAATTACCAAAATCTTCAGGGGTTAAAAACCCACGGGCAATCCTGACTACAAACTGCATGTCTTTGGATTCAATCTTCCCCCCAGGTAGCTCGACATTCTGCTGTCTTAAAATTCGCTCAATGTCATCCACGGTTACATTTCTGGCCACCAATGCCTGCATATCAAGCCAGATACGCATGGCATACCGTTGGCTACCCGATACATTGACCCGTGCCACCCCATCAATTACGGAAAAACGATCCACCAAATAGCGTTCGACATAGTCTGTAAGAGCCATTGGGGTAAGAACTTCACTAGAAACATTCATCCATAAAATCGGCTGCTGATCGGCATCCACCTTAAAAATCTCCGGTGGATCCGCCTGCTCGGGAAGGTTATCTAAAATACGCGAAACCCTGTCCCTGATATCAGATGCCGCTTTATCAATGTCTCGATTGAGGGAAAACTCCACCACAATCGAGGACTCCCCATCCTTGGAATCCGAGTTAATAGTTTCAATACCCTCTATACCAGTAATTCGATCTTCAATAATTCGAGTTACCCGACTCTCAATGATGGCGGCAGAGGCTCCACGATATCTGGTCTCAATGGTTACAATTGGCTTATCAATATCTGGCAGTTCTCTAAGTGATATTCTGGAAAACGAGACAACCCCAAAAACGACCAACAAAAGATTTACCACTAATGCAAATACAGGCCTTTTAACCGCAGTATCTGAAAGTATCATGGCAAAAGCTCCACTTTCATACCGGGTCGCAGCCGATTGCTACCTTCTGCAATCACCAAATCCCCAGGCTGTAAGCCCTCCAGCACAGAAACCATACCGTTCTGTCTCTCAGCAATTCTGACACTGACCCGCTCCACCGTCTTGTCCGCTTTCACGCGAAATACAAAATGCTGCCTTTGAATCTGAAAAAGCGCAGCTTCTGGTATTACCATGCGTTTGATTACAGAGGTTGTCAAATCCAAAGTCATTAACATCCCTGATCGCATCATGCCAGAAGGATTTGGAATCTGTGCTCGCACCCTAGCTGTTCTGGTTCCTGGATCCACCCTTGAATCAATCGCCGTTACCTTACCAGAAAAAGTTTTTCCTGGATAACTAATAGACCGAGCTTCGATTTCCTGACCCGTGACTATAGAGGAAAGATGCCTTTCTGGAACCGGAAAATCAAGCTGCATAATGTCTTGTTTATCTAGGGTAGTAATGATACTTCCTGGGGTCAAAAGCGCACCTACAGAAAATTCTCGAAACCCCAGAATCCCGTCAAATGGAGCCAAAATTACTCGATCCGCAATTCGGGCTTGGTTGACGGCTACTGTAGCTTTCGCTTCTTCTAGTTTGGTTTTTTGCTCGTCCAACTGGGCTGAAGGCAGGGTTTTTTGTCGTACAAGGCTCTCAATACGCTTTAACTCGCGCTCCTGCTCGGATAACTGAGCCTTGGCCTGGATCAACTGAGCTTCTTCCTCCGTCTTTTCAAGCACCACTAAAATGTCGCCTTTTTTAACCCTGTCCCCATCACGAAACGGCATCTGCACAATTTTTTCCGTCACCGTAGATTGAATCGATACAGCATGCTCAGGGCTGGTAGTACCCACGGCTTGAAGCTTCTGCGTCACTTCCATTTCCACTACTGAAACGGCCTTGGCCGGTATGGCAAACACCTGAGGCAACATAAGCCCAATATGACCAATGGCGCAGAACAAAATACTCAGTCTTTTCATCCGTATCCTCCAGAGAACTTAGAATAACCGATCCATACCACAATGTAGACAAGGTTTCCCCTTTGGACCAATTTGAAGCTATAATACGCCCTACCAAAATAAGGGGAGATTGGCAACATGACTCAAATAGAAAGCCTCCAGCAAAAAATAAAAAGTGCCCGCGAAGAAATTCATAAGGTAATTGTCGGTCAGGAATCCGTCTTGGATGCCTTATTTATTACCCTACTTAGTCGAGGCCACGCCCTTTTAATTGGAGCACCTGGGCTGGCTAAAACCATGTTAGTGCAATCCTTGGCCAAAGTACTGCACAACCGATTCAGCCGCATTCAGTTTACACCAGATTTAATGCCATCGGATATTACCGGGGTCGATTTAATTCAGGAAAACCCAGTTACCAAAGAAAAAGAATTTCGTTTTGCCCCTGGGCCTATTTTTTGTAACATTCTTTTGGCTGATGAAATCAACCGAACCCCACCAAAAACCCAATCGGCTCTTTTACAGGCCATGCAGGAAAGACAAGTTTCAGCCGGCAACCGTACCATGCCAATTGAGGAACCTTTTTTTGTACTGGCGACCCAGAATCCAATTGAACAAGAGGGAACTTACCCTCTTCCTGAAGCCCAGCTCGACCGTTTTACATTTTCTCTCTTTATCGGTTATCCCAGTTTTGAGGACGAGGTGAAAATTGCCTCCCTCATCAAGCCTGAGCGAATCGATATTAAACCCATGCTCACCTGTGAGGAACTACTGGAAGCCCAGAAATTTGCGGAAATTATCCCGATTGGTGAGGAAGTCGTAAAATTTGCGGTCAGAATCAATGCGGCAACCCGTAAAGACAATCCCTTAGCCACAACAATGGTAAAACAGTTTGTGTCCTGGGGCAGTGGGCCCAGAGCTTCCCAGTTTCTGGTGCGGGCTGCCAAAGCCAGAGCCTTTTATGAGGGCCGCTCCCACGCTACAGCTCAAGATATCGCCTTTGTTGCTCCCATGGTGTTACAACATAGGTTGGTCATGAACTTTCAAGGACAGGCCGAGGGAGTTTCGGTGCAGCAGGTAATTCAGGACATCGTGAACAAGGTGGCATAAAAAAGACTATGGGATTGCCTCAATTTGTCGATCTAAGCCTTTTGGCAAGCTTAAATAATTACTCCCTTGCGGCCCGTTATGTCTGTGAGGGAGTGATTGGTGGCTCACATAAATCTGCTTATGTTGGATACAACTCAGAGTTTTCGCACCATCGAGAGTATATGCCAGGTGATGAAATTCGCCATGTGGACTGGAAACGATTTGCCAAAACGGGCAAATATTATATCAAACAGTATGAAGAGTCCTCTTCATTAAACGCCATGATATTGCTGGACGACTCTGATTCCATGCGAATCCCTAGCAAAGAAGGGCTGCAAAAAAATATCTATGCCCGCATCCTGACCTCATCCCTTTGTTGGCTGCTTCTCAAACAAAGAGACGGGGTTGGTTTTGTACGATTTGCCGAATCCATGACTCATTTTTTGCCCTTGACATCCAAAATGACTCGCTTCTCTGAGTTATGCTCCCTACTTGATTCGGAACCAAGCTCAGGTAAAACCAATCTCGTAAAAACTTTGGATCAAACCCTACCCCTGCTTAAAAAGAAGTGTATGTTTATTCTCATCAGTGACTTTTTAGAGGACGAGGAATCTTTAAAGGCTGCCGTAGAAAGAATTGCCTTTTACGGGCATGAGATTATTGCTTTTCATCTGCTCACAGCGGAGGAGCTCACCTTTCCTTGGGATGAATTCAGTGAATTTCATGATCTGGAGTCTGAGGAAATTTTAACCATGGAAGCCAAGTCTGCCAAAGAGGAGTACCAAAAAAATCTACGCTATTTTTTGGCTGAGACCGAGGGGCATCTGCGCCAACATCAAGCCGATTATCAATTGCTAAGAACCTCATATCCCATCGAAAAAGCCCTGACACATTTTCTTTACCGCCGCAGCCGCCACGCATGAATCTGTTACAACCCCATTTTATTGCCGGTCTGGCTCTGGCCCTTTTACCCATAATTTTGCATCTGGTTAAAAAACAAAGGGCCAAAAAAGTTATTCTTGGCTCACTATGGCTTTTACATCGCAAAAGACACAATCTGCCCCGAAAACTTAAACTGACACAAATTATACTATTGGCCACTCGTGTGGCTCTGGCTCTAGCTCTAGCCATATATTTTCTCAAACCAGTCCTACCTAAATCACCATCATGGTTAAGTAAACTCTTACCACTGGAACAAAAAATTACGGTGTACCTCGACACACATTTTGACTCCAAATCAGATTTAATGGATTTCTACCTGAAAGATGCCCAAATCGGGACTGCCGAATCCATCCAGTTTCTCGAACTTTCCCAGGCCTCCCTGAATCGCAATGGAATATTGGCAACAGTCCGCGATACCCGTGTCAATGCAAAACACACAGAGTGGTTGGTATCACGATTTTATGGTGTAACCAAGGAAGATATCAGTTCCCTTAAGGCCGAAGGTCTGAATCTCTTACCCTTCGGACCAGATCGAATCCAGGTATCAAGATTTAGAGAATTAAGCATAGAGCCAGATTCCCCCTTTCCCGATGAAAAAATCTCCATACACGGAAGTATCGAAAGCAATGTAACCACCTCTTTGAATTTAGAGCTCTGGCAGGGTGCAAACCTTAGCCGACAAGTGCCATTGACTGTAACTGCCGGTGTAGCCGTCCCATTTAGCTTGGAAGAAGGGATAAACATTTCAGCAAATGCGACCGTGGAGCTAAGATTAGGCCCAAACAATATCCAATCGATAGTCCTTCCACTAAAACCCAGAACACAAATGAGGATCGGGTTAATGGATGACCGGGCTGCACCCAATACAAGACCATCACGGTTATATGCCATTCATGAGTTTATCCAAAGTCTCATAAGCCTTTATGAAACCAAAGCCCCCATTCTCATCCAGCACATCAACAGTAAAGATCTCGCTAAGCTCGATAAAAAATTTGACTTTGTAATTGTGGGCGATATGGATCAGGCCACCAGAATTCCGGCTGATCTTCCAGCCCTAATTTTTTTTCAAAAGACTCCTTCGGTACAACAATCCATCAACGAGGCCATGGAGCTCACCACTTGGGATCTGCGCAAAGAATCGGTCAATGTACAATTTTTGCCTTTGCACACCATGGACAGAAGTCTTTTGGATCGTATGTTTAAAGCTGATAACACCCTTCAGTTTAAGGCACCCCAACTGCAAGTTCTGGCCTTGGCCGGTCAGGAACCTTTAATTGTACGCAAAGGGTTGCATGTTTTTAGTGGGATTAACTTTACTAACAATGAGTTTGATGGATTACGCCACCCATATTTTCCCGTCCTGCTTTACAGAATTTTGTTAAATCGCATTGAAGAAAAAACCGTTGTCTTAAGCGGAAATCAGAATTTATTACAAAGACTGATACCTCTTCCCGAAATTACCGATTCAAAAGTAAGTACAATTACCGAACAAAGTGATCTGTCCCTAGTTTTTCTGATCTTCGTTTTACTCTTTTCCATCATTGAACTCGGACTTGTACTCTCTTTACAAAAAATCAGACCCTGATCATTTTTTTCTTTTCGCCTTAATGATACGATGGAAGTGTTGGTATCTATCTGAGGTGGTATGAAGTTTGCCGTATCTGTAATTTTTGGCCTTTGGATCGTTTTAAGCACAACGGTTGCCATGCCCAAAGTGGCATTGGTTGATCTCTATGCCCTCATGCTGCTGCACCCTGACATGAAAGAATTTCATTTCCCTCTGAAGCGATTTGAAAAATGGCCAGAGCGATTGTCGGGAAAACCCCTCGAAGAGAAAAGAAAAATTCGTGCCGAAGCATTTCATATTGCCGCTCTTAACCTGAATAAATTCTACGAAAAAATTGATCAGGAAACCCTTTTGATCAACCAAAAAATTGTAGCGCTTGGCCCCTATGCCGAAAAAGAACAACAGAAAATTACCCAGGAATTTCAGCTAAGGGTCAGAAGAGAACGAACCAATATTCTGGCGGAAGCCCTTGAGTTTTACAGCGATATGAATGAGACCACCCTGCGATTTTTTGAAATCTGGCAAAAAATTGTAAAAGCAGTTTTAACTATGGCTAAAGAACAGGGATATCCACTGGTTACAACCATGAATAACAGCCATAAGCTCATTTCATTGCCAGTTGTGGAATATGCCTTGGACAAATTTAATCCGGCTGATTTTTTTCATTCTTGGTACCGGATTCTTGATCGTGGATTTTGGGGTAAAAATGCTGGGCAATGGCACCTGGAGCTTGAAGATTGGCTCAGCCATTCCGATCAAATTTATCCTTACTTCCAGCCGCATTACGCCTCCTCCCAGATAATCTTTGGCGGAGATGACATCACAGGAGATGTCATCCGTAAAATTGTAATAGATGAGGGATTTGACTCCACTATGGGCGGTGCACTTCTAAGCGCTTATTCGTTTTGGAAAAATCGTACGATCGCTTCCGAGTATCCCATGGATTATCTGGAGTTTGAACCATGAAAAATCAGATATTTATAGCTCTTTTTATAGGCCTGAATCTAACTTGTTCTTTTAGTAACCCCGCAGACAATGCCCTGTCTGCCTATGAAAAAATTTTTGGACGGCTCGACTCCCTAATCCGAGCCAGTGAATCCAGTCAAGTCTCTACACCGGCTGTGGGCTGGACTTCACAAACCATAAATCCAGTAGCCGTAGTAGATTTGGCTCTGGTTCATCTGCTCCACCCTTCTATGAAAGACTTCAACTTTATTGCCCAATCATTTTTGCGCCCCATTCCTCAAGATCTAAAAGTTGACCCCCGTTTTTATCTAGAACAGAGACAACGGGCATACCGCGAAATACGAACCGAGCACTCGGTGCAAAAACGCAATCTTGAAATGCAACGGCGCAGCATTCACCAGGAAATTCTTTGGGAAAAGAGTCACTTGAATAAAAGAATCAACGATAGAATCCGTGACTTTCAAAATGAGCCTGAGAAGCTTGGAGATGAAATTCAAAAACTGGAAGAAGAAGTATGGAGTAAAATTTTTACTCTGGAAGAAAAGCTCAAAGTGGCCCAGTCCGAATACCTGGAATGGACAAAAAAGCATGCCTCGGACAATTTTTTGGCCGAAGATGAACGAGACGCTAAATTTCAACAAATTGCCAAAGAGATTCAAGATGAACTTGATACCATTCGACGGGAAATGGGAGTTCACATTGTGCTTAACAGCTCTGAACTTCCAAAACGAAGACTCGCACCATTTGAGCTTCCTGATCTAATTTCTGACAGTAACCTGCATTTAGAAAATAGTCTGGCCCGCATGCTTGGGAATCGTGCTCCTTTAGGCGGCAAGGGTTCTGTAAAAATCACCCCTGAGCAGGCTTATGAAAACCTGCTTCCCCACTTTACCCAATATGAGTGGGTCAGAAATACATTTTCCGAGGTAGTCGATAACATTCTGTTTCTAGGTTCAAAGCCTGACCTCACCTATGCCCTGCTGAAGCGAATCTGGAATCGACACAATATAACTCCTGAAATTCAAGAACGAATCATTGCTGCGATCAATGCAAAAAAAGGGGAGCGGTAAAATCATGAGGTCACTTAAAATTGTTTTACTGAGCATTTTCTACAACAGCCATTCCGTTTGGGCAGTTTCTCCCTTTGAGGCCGCAATTCAGGAACGAAACGGGGATGTATATGTCCTCATCAACAAAAAATTCAGCACAAGTGGCGATCCAGCTACCGTATCTAATGAACAGGCAATATACAAGTTTCAAAGAGTCGTACAAACCAAAGATGATGTATATCCCCGCGAAAAAGTCGGGGTAAATAATAATAATCTACAAGCCAGAATTCCTCAGTATTCAGGACTAGCCGTAGACAAATTTGGACATGTAAAACTATTTCGTAATGATGGGGATCGTCAAGGAGTCAGCCTGACAACTCAAGGAGCCCAGCACCCCAGAAATGCCACCAATTGTAATCATACCACTCGGGGATGTGTCTGGATTCAAGAACCTACTGGCCGTGATGGCTGGTATATGTTTAATGCTCCATGGGCTAATATTGCCACCCAAAAGGCACCGTTTCCGGCTGGCACCATTTTTGCGCCACTTTGGGGCCCTGGGGAAGTCCATGACCCAATTGGTTCCTGGTGGGGTTCGCGGCTATTGGTGGATGTAAAAAAACGGGTTCGCAAGTTGTATCAGGATACTTACCTGAGCCAAAGAGACAATGCCTTTCTCTCCAATGAACAAAGAACACCCGGCAGTGCCTTTGCCACTAATTTGGTGCAAGGGCGGGATTTTTTTGGCAATGGTAGTAGCGATGCCTTCCGCAATGGCAACGAGGCCATCAGTTCTACCATGGCCTTTGACCAATCCTTCCGACAGGTGCTAGGAGGATGTGGTTGTAAAGACACAATATTTGTAGCCGATGTTCCCATGTTTCCTGACAACATGGGGCGAGCCAAATACAGTTCTGGGGGTGTGAGCCAGCAGAGACAAAGAACTTATATGGTCAAGGGTACGGCCAAGGTGCGCTCAGATCTGAACAATATGCCAGCCGTAACCAACCCCAATGCTGGGGCTAACAATGGGGTTACAAATACCGTAACTCGTGACCTTTCCAATAACAAAGCCGAAATTGTGACCTCAGTTGTACAAATCCATTGGGATGATGTTCGGGAACAATTTGTGCAAAGCGATGTCCTGATATGGTCCAGAGGAATCACTCCCTCCGTGGCCGTACCTCCGGCTGGCAACGAGATTGCGGGGGATGGAGTTTATAATTCCCAGTTGACCGGCACAGCCTTTGGCAACAAACGAATTATTCTGTATGATTTTAATGATGGGAAACAGTGGGCTCAATCCGTGTATCCATCCAAGCGGGTGTTTACCGGAGAAGATCAGGAGCTTGATAAAGACTGGCTTTATATCTCCAACAAACCCGAATCCCACTTTAATGTCAGTGCCAATTTTTGGGGTACTGGTGGTGTGGTCTGGTGGGCCACAGACCGTGGTGAAGCCGATGTTCAGATTGATTTTGAACAACACAACCATCTGACCGGCAAATGTTTAAATGGAAAGTGTAAGGGAAATAGCGATCCAAACTACCGCTATGCTCCAATTGAGGCCAGAAATGTACAACCTCTGGTAGCCATGGGAGCAGACGGGGAAAACAATCTTTATCTTTTACATGCCGGCGGTGGTGGTAATGGTCGCCGCTTTAATGTAGAGACCAAAGAAGATCTATCCCGCATCCTGCAACCGGCCAACGCCGCTCGCATTCAACAATTAATTGATGAGGGCCGCTGTTTTGGTGGTCCCGCCGGTTGTGTCACCTTCCCACTGAATCCAATTGCTGTGGCTGCTGGCAATTACACCAAAGTTATTCTTAAGGTTTTTGCTGGCCTAACGCTTGAAAAAATTAGTGCCATACCTGGTTCCAAACCAGCAAAAATTGGAGTAGTCCCCCTAAAAGATACTGGCAAAAAGTGTGAGGTCTATATTACTTTTTCTGATCCTTTAGGAACTGCTGGCACTGTGGATGAGAGTACCTGGCTTTGTGATGAAGGTATTGAGAATGTCGATATCAGCTCCGTATTAGCTGAATACAATACTGAAATGGCCGTGGTCAATGTGGCCGTACCACCAAATACGGTCGGTGATATGCAACTTGATATTGTCGATCCAGCCGAAGCCATAGCCCGAAGCGGTGTCTATGAGGAAGATAAAGAATATACCTTTTACATGGAAAATCCCCCCTTATTTAATGGCGCTATTGCCCAGCTAGCAGAAGCCGCTCGCGAACCGGAGTTAGCTACCTATGGGGATCAGAGAATGTTATCCAATTATAATGAGCCCGGGATCCGAAACGCTAAAAATGTTATGGGAACCTTCGCCAATCTGTATTACGACAATGACGGGAAAATGGGAACCATGCTACCGTCCATGATCTATGATGATCTGAGACCATCTCAAACCTTGATGACTGGAGGGCCTACCGATCCTTCCGGATTTAGAAAAACCCTGCGTTTTCGCTGGGCTGTAGTGGCCAGAACCCCCCCTCAGTCCATGAAGGATTTTAATATTCGCTGCACTCAGAAGGCCCTAAAGGACATTAGCAAAGAACCACCTGCCTTTGATAACCGTGGTCTGGTACATGACACCTGCTGGAACGACTTTGTAGATTCAGAGCCAGCTCTTCGCGATGTCATAGTTCCCCAACCCTTAAAGTTCACCTTCAAGGATCCTGGGATTTATGACATCTATTTTATGGTTGCTGGTGTTCGCTTTAATGCTGACAATCTCTCTATGTTTGATACTGCAAACTCCATCGTGGCCGAAGCCGTATCTACCTGGACTATTTTAACCGTGGATGTGGGAGCTAAAAATCCCGGTATTGGGGATGGTATCCAAAAACTACAGGTGGCCAACAACAATTTGGAAAATGCCATTGAGATGAGAGCCTCAATCTATCCCACAGCCGAAGAGATGGAAGCCAAATTGTTTTTAGGTAATACTGCATCTGGTACCAATGGCAGATTTCCTATTTATCCGGTAGCCAATGATTCGGCTGGCGAAAACAAACCATTGGTAATCACTTATGAACAGCAACATACTCCCATAGTTGCTGAGGCTGAAGTTCAGTTTTTCCGCACTCATGATTTAAAATATATCGGCGTGGAGGATCAAAACCAGATTCAGACTAAATTTCGTGGTACCGGGGTCTGGGACTATAAATATCCAGGCGGAGGATCGCTTCAGTATCAAGGCACAGCTTACACCCCAGTCTCCAAGGTTAACTCCCATCCATCCAACTATAAAGATGGAAATGTGTACAAAGCGGATGTGAAAAGTGATGCCGTCCGTCGTCGGGGATACGATGCCTCGGGGGATCCTGAAACATCCAATGGGGTCAATACGGAAGGTACAGAGTTACCCCGAAGTTTTGAAAACGCTCATCAGGGAACACTGGCAAGTGATCAGAATCTGCCTGGACCCTGGGCAAAGGATCTTAGTAAAAATCCCCACGCCATTTACACCTGGTGGGAAATTAAATACGCTTGGTTTATGCGCTATTACAAGCCAGATGGTACAGAGGTCAGGAAAGTCGTAAAGACCGGAAATCTGGCGGAAGTATTTCTTTTAAACCTTATGGCTTCAAGAGCAGAAAATTCCGGATGGAGGCAGTTAGTCAGAAACCTGGCTCCCTACCATCTTCATGGAAAAATGGGCTCTACCTGGCCCGAGGGTACAGATCAATCCCCTTTGATTCAAACAATCAATGCACAGGAACGGCGCTATAAAATCAGAGTCCCTCTGATGAATGCCGGTGCCTTGTTAGCCAGCTCTGATCAAAATGAGATGCACAGCCCCTTAAAACGAGCCTTTTTGGAAAATGAGAGTTTCACCACCCTATACTCTGAAATTCATCCTATTGCCTTTCAGACTCCAACAGAGCCCACGGTTGTGGAGTTGAGTATGCAGCTTTTTTATCCTGAAATGGATTGGGAAGCTAGAGATTTAAAAGGTGGTACAGCCACCTATTATGATGCCGTTTATTCTGGGCCAAGAAGTCGTGAATCTGGTACTCGTCAGATTGAAGATATCACCGAAACAACTTATAGTTTTGCTTCTTCAGCAGTAGACTTTAGAGCCTGGCCGATTATGGCAAAAACCAATCCAATTTCGTCTAAAATTGGTGTAGACGCCGGTTTTGGTGGCCGGTTGCTTGGCCTGCGACTAGGAACAGAACAAGGCGGATTTGTATCCGGTGGTGGCATGGGCAATAATGGTGAGTCTGTGACTTATTTAGCCCCTGGTCGCGGCATTGATGATTTTGTGGATGTTGTGGTTCTTGATATACGGCCTCCAGCCATGTTTGTCAGAACAACTGGAGATTCTGGCTGGGCCAATGCCCCAGTAAGCCTGAATGCCAGCACGGGAGGCAGAGCCGATAAGGGAATTGAAATCCTGGTTGTGGACAACAATCCTTATGGATTTAAACGCTCCTATGACGACATCAATGTAACCGATGATTCTGTCAGAAGCCCATCCTTAGTGCAGTTTGCTTATGAAATCGGAGCGGATCCCCGAAATCTGCGTGGTCTGGGCCTAATCAGAAGCTCATCAAATCACAAAGCCCATGGATTTAATCTGTCCTTTACCAACCTTGGAGCAAGCAGTCCCGATCTGACGGATTTGCAATCTAATGCCCGGAACTTGCCACAGGTTCAAGTTTCTCGAGCCACCGGTACTGACATGGATGGGAATGCCTATTTGGGCAACACACTACCCTTTTTAACCCCTGAGTTTAATGAACTGTACCGCTCTGGGCTGATGGATCTGGCTGATTCGGACTTTTTGTTCCCCGGTAGACCACTTGCCTGGCCATCTCATGGATATTTTCTGGAAAGAAAGGCAATTGCTCAGGCCACATTTTCTTCCGATCATTCCAGTTATTCAGAAGCCTGGTCACGAATCAATCAGGGAGGCGAGCCGATTTATTATTCCCCACACAGTGATCTTCTGGCTCAAGCCGATCCTCAGTTACGAGTGGGATTTGACCATACTGTAAAACATGCTGGCCTGAAGAAGTTTTTGGTCAGTCTGGTGCCTGAAAGCCCCAAGGCACCTTATGGCCTGCGTAATCAGGAACACAATTTTCCATCCGGTGTAAATCCCTGGGAATTTGTACAGTTTGTAGAACAAAAATATAGTCAGTCCTGCCTTCTGACGCCCATTTATCAGGCATCTTCAAAATATGCAGATGCCCCAGATTCGCCTAATTCAAATTGCGAAATCCAGACCATGTGGAGAATACCAGCCAATGGAATTCTGGCTCCATATTTTGCCGATGGTGGTATGGCCTTGCAACAGCTTTTGTTTGCCAAAGCCCGTGATGCCAGAATCTTGCGGCCCCTGCCACCCGTACTTGATACAGCCTTCACCCTAGTTCCTAGCAACTGGTACAAAGGCGATTTTGGGGACTGGCCAAAGCACAATTTTTCCGGGGCCTGGGTGCGTAGAATGGGAGAAGAAAATTTTGGCCTTGGCCTGCCGCCGGCTGCTCCGGTTGGGCTAGCCGCCAAAATTTCCCACTTTACCAATGCGGATGAAAAACGCAGAGCAACCGTCATTGGCAGCATGGCTATATCTGATAATGATGCCCCCAATTTCCGGGTAATTCTTAGCGACTCCAAAACTAGGACTTCCGTGGAATACACAGTCATGGGTGTGCAAAGTCGCAATATCAATATCGAAGAAGATGCCAGACAGAGCTTTTTCTTCCGAAGCCATGATCCAAGAGTAGATATAGACCCTCGCTTTAAAGCCACGGCCACTAATGCCAAGCTTGTATCCGAAGGGTCTGGGGCGACTTCCTATCGCATAGTAAATCTGGCCGATGGGGAGCCTATGGAGAGGGTTTACCGGATTCCTGAAGATGTTCGTTTCCAAATTAAGGTTGAGGCCACCGACAATCGCGATTTGGACAGACTCAGTATCAGCATTCAAGGAGGAATTGCTGGATATACCCCAAGTGATGCAGATATGGAGCCTGCGACGACTCGTTCACACCATTTTGGAGAAATAAACTCTTCGGCAGACGATAAGAGAATCTATAAACAAACCAAGTTTATATCGGCCTTTCATCTATATCCGAACAAGGGAGTCTGGGATCAGCTACTGGTGACCGTTAGAGATGGAGCTGGCAACAGTCGCTCCATCTATATTCCGATTGAAGTAATTGGGCAGGATGTGTTCTTCCGCCAGATTGGCTCTGAGTCCACCAGACTCTGAGAGCCTGTTCATATTCGGTCGGCCCCGCAAGATATCTGAACTTGGGGCCGATTTTGTCTTTTGCGGTTTTTTCTGGTGTTGAATCGCTCAAACCAGCAGTGTTATGGTTTCGCAATGCATTACATTCGTTTGTTTGTCTTAGCACTGAACTTTTCGATCGCTCTTTGGTCTCAGGCCATACAGATACCTTCCTTTACAACATCCTGTTTTAGGCACCACTTTCCAAGTAGCGGCACCTCCCTGATTCCCATCTGGTTTGCCCCACCTCCACCATTGGCAAATCCACCTGGATTGCAAACATCTGCTCCACTTGAGGTGACTCTTAGCTACCCTCAGTTTTTAGGCGCGGTCCCAGTCGCCAGTACCGTAATCTATTATAGCCTTAACGGCCAGGATCCAGACCCCGTAAACTCCTTGCCCTACACAGCTCCCATCACCATCACTACCGACACAGTCCTAAAAACATTGGCTGTGGTATCGTTGACACCCGGCAGCTTTGAAGGTCCGGCCAATTCTCAGTTTTATAGTTCAGTTGGAGTTTTTAGATACCACTTTGATGACCGTCCCTGGGGCAACCCCAGAGAAATTGTCAATACTGCCGGAATGCGCTTTCGATTCATTCCCATTACTCCACATGTCACTACTGCTTTTTACATGGGCTCCCATGAAGTGACTCAGGCTCAATGGGATAATGTTATGGCAGCCGAGCCTAACCCTAATAATCCTTCGTCCCTAGTGGGAGCTAGCCGACCAGTTGAAAATGTATCCTGGTACGATGCCAAGCGCTTTACTCAGGCTCTGAATGTCAGAGAAAATACCACCAAATATCGCCTGCCCACTCGCAAGGAATGGGAGGCCGTGGCCGCATTTTATGCCCCAGTTTCACAAACTTACGCTCATGGACCTGTAAGTGCCCAGATTTGTCTTAGTGGCCATTATGGGCCCTTTAGAAACTGGCAGGGAACAATTCTTGGACATTCCAACATTGGTACTCTGCTTCCCAATGGGTTTGGGGTCTTTGATATATGGGGTAATGTTTCAGAATGGGTACAGGATTTGGGAGCCAATGAACACAACCGGTTTGTATGTGGTTGTGCCTGGGACCATCAGAACGCCAAAACCTGTGCCCTAATCAACTCCTGCCGCCAAGCCTGGCCCCATACAACTCACACCAATCTGGGTTTTCGGGTGGCCTCAGATCTTTAAGAGTCTGTTCGTGATCTTCATTCTACTGCGATTTGCTGCGAAATTCAGACACTGTGTTGTGCGGCTTAAATCCATCTCATCGTGCAATCAGCACGCCATCGCAAGATCTAAGTCCTCCGCCTTGTGTCTGTATTTCTCGCTAAATCTCGTAACGAACATAGATCATGATCAGACTCTAGTAGTGGTTCCCACAAGGCAAAATGAGCTCGCTTGGTACATATAGCCTCAGGGCAAATTTTCTCTTGTTTCAAAAAATCCCGATACACAATAATGTCCTTAGGGCGACCTTGAAGCTCTGGGGAAACCAGGCAAATCTTAAGCCCAAGATCACAAATCTGCTCATATACATCGGCATTCAGAATCAGGTTTGAGAAACAGTCTACCCAAACCCACTGAATGCGATTTTTCATCTTTACAATCGTATCCAGACCCTCCCATTCTGAAAGGCGCAAGGCAATTCTGTGTTCGCCTTTCTCAGCCAAAGCATGAACCATGGGAAAACTGCTGTCCAAAAAAAAGTAATCTTCTATGCCATGGGCTTTTAATTCATCAAGCACTTGCCACTCAATGCCTTCGCACTTAATGTTAAGAATGAGGGTCTGGTGCTTAAAATGGTTTAACCAGTCCGAAAAATTCTCCCCATCCACCAACGGATCGTGAGTTACTACAATACGACCGTTGTAGTCCCGCAAATCAACTTCCACCCCATAGGACACTGGCAAGTTGTCGAGCTCAGAAATAGTATTAACTCGGTGCGCGATTAAGAGCATCTGGCCTCCCTAAACACAAAGTACTTCTGTCCCAAAAAATTAAGCACGGTACTTACGGCTGTAGCCGCTAAAAACGGAATCCAGCCAAAATCCAAACCAACCCTATAGAATGTTTCATGTACCGCTACATTACTGAAAAATGTGCTGGCATACAACACAACAAACCGCCCCAACTCCTTATGAATTTTTCCATTGCTCTGAAAGGTAAAAATTCTGCCTAGAATAAAGGCCGTGATACTTCCGGCCAAAAAACCACAGGCCTTAGATTCAGAAGGATGCAAGATGTCAAACAACTGGGAGTAGACCAGAGCATCCATACAAGTGGCTAAACATCCACTGATCAAAAATCGTAACAATGTGTTTGACATAACTTGTCAAACTAGTCCAGATTTTGTACGGCTTGCCATTTCATCACGAATCTGGGTTAGAATATCCCGCAAAGAATACTGCCTTTTCCAGCCTGGGTAGTGGTTTTCAAACTTACTGGTGTCGGAAACATACCAGATATGGTCGCCTACCCGATTCTGATCCTGGTATTCCCATTGAAGCTTTGCATCACAAAGCTCTTCGCACAACGATATGGCCTCAAGCATAGAGCAATGCACAGATCGCCCACCACCAATGTTATAGACCTCTCCCTTACGGGGGTTCAAAAAGTATTCCCAAAAGGCCTGCACGAGGTCCAGACTATGGATATTATCCCTAACCTGTTTGCCCGCATAGCCAAACACTTTATAAGGCTTATGCATCAGGGTACAGCGCATCAGGTAGGACAAAAACCCATGCAACTCTGCGCCTGCATGACCAGGACCAGTCAGGCAACCGCCACGAAAAACCCCAGTTTTCATACCAAAATAGCGACCATATTCCTGAACCATTAAATCGGCTGCCACCTTGGATACTCCAAACAAACTGTGGGTGGATTGATCAATGCTCATGGACTCATCAATACCTCTAGCACCAAACGCATGAGTCAAGGGTAGCTCATAACGGGTGTCCATTTCTATCAAGGGCAATTCATTGGGTTTATCCCCATAAACCTTGTTAGTAGATGTAAAAATGAACACGGCCTCTGGGGCATATTTTCTGGTCATTTCCAAAAGTATCATTGTGGCAGTTGCGTTAATTCCAAAATCAGTCAACGGCTCTTTGGCAGCCCAATCATGGGAAGGTTGAGCGGCAGTATGCAAAACCATAACAATCTCTTGTCCATATTGGCTAAAAACGCTCTGCATAGCTTTTTCATCACGAATGTCCATGTCACGGTGCTCATACTGGGGAAATTCTCTTTGTAGTCTGCCGCGATTGCCTAGGGTCGATGCATCCTGACCAAAAAATCGGGAGCGCATATCATTGTCAATTCCCACCACCAAAAAGCCCTTTTGAATCCAAAAGCGCACGGCTTCAGACCCAATTAGACCACAGGAACCTGTAATAATTACTACTGACACACCAAACCTCTTCTACAAAACATGAGTCAAACTGGCCTTTTCCTGATTAAGCCATTGGAATATATCCACAAGAATATCTTCAATAGTGTACTTTGGTGTCCAGCCATACTGTTCCTGTGTCCGTTCACAGTCCATATAAAAAACCGGAAGATCCATAGATCGGGTCTGCAATTCCTGACCAATATCAACTGTATTATTGGAGAGCTTTTCACAAAGACTCGTCAGTTCCAACAATGAAATCGTATTATCAATACCTCCAGAGGCCTCAACAACCTGTCCTTTCCATTCTGCGGCCCGGTTCATTTCAAGTTGCATCAGGGAAAATAGATCACGAATATGCAGCACATCACGAACCTGTTTTCCAGTTCCTCCATACCCAATATACTTCAGTGGCCTGCCATAGGCATGAGCGGCGGCCCAAAGTGCCATAAACCCTTGGTCCACCTTGCCAAACTGCCAAGGGCCTGCCAGTACTCCGCAACGATTGATAATGCCCTTCAGCCCGTAGTTCGCCACATACTCAGCAATCAAAAGCTCACTACAATATTTGGAAGTTCCATAAAGAGAACGATATCCCTGCATAGTAAAATCCTGACGGATCCCTTTAGGGCCATAACCAGGTCCATCCTCAATATCCCATTGCAACCTTGTCGGGGTTTCTTGAAGGCGAAGGCGAAGCAGCGCCTCGATTGGATATACTCTGCTAGTTGAGATAAACATAAAGTGAGAACTATTGATTCTGGCGTATTCCAGACAATGCATGGTGCCTGTTAGATTTGTCTGCAACATATAGTCTGGACTGCCAGTGGTACCAGACAGAACCGATGGTTCAGCACAGCAATCAATCACTAGATCACATTTTGGAATTTGCATAAGATCTTCGCGGATGCGCAAGTCTCCATGAACAAAATGTATCCCCTGATGTTTAAGGCGCGGCAGGTTTAATTCACTACCCCTGCGCTTTAAATTGTCAAACACATAGACTTCAGTATCTGGATAGGCGGCTTTGATCAATAAGGCCAATGAGGATCCCACAAAACCCATGCCACCAGGAATCAGAATTCGCTTAAATTCTGTCATTATGTTTACTCCCCATCAAACCTCTCCTGGCCATTTTCCAAATAGTTACGACAACCCACCAGGGCCTCATTCTCATTGTACTGACATTCTTGTTTGACTCGGCTGTTAGGCCAATATTCAATGTATTTGCCAAATAGTTTACCATTTCTATAGGAAAAATCCTTATGCAGCTTTCCGCTCAGAAAATACACCCGTCCCGGCCCATGTTTCTGACCATCCTTGAAGGTAACTGTTTCCAGAACATCTCCACTGGAGTTAAACAGTGTTTCCATTCCATGTTTTTTTCCGTCTTTCCACTGGATTCTACGCGCAGTTTTCCCTTCTTTTGTCTGGTGAATCTCATCGCCATTTAAGACATCTCGTACAAAGTTAATTTCACGACGCAAACTGCCATCTTCATAAAACTCTTTGACATATCCGTTTTGCTGGTCGGCCACAAACTGGGCTTCTGCCCGTTTGGTCCCATCCTCATACCATGAAAACCATGTACCTTCTCGTTTGCCAGCCTTATAGAAAGAAAGCTGACGCTTGTTTTTGTTTGGCCACCATACCGTTTGGGGCCCATGTAGCTGATTGCCCTGATAGCTATGTTCCTCTTCCAGTTGACCTAAGACATCAAAATACTGGGTGATTCCCTGCTTTTCTCCATTTACAAACTGCGAAACACTGCGAACTCTACCGTTTTCATCAAGTTCATGGCTAGTACCATGCAATAGATTTCGCTCCCAGGCCTCTCTACGGCGGATCTTGCCTAGTTCATCAAAGTACTTAAATTCACCCTGCTTCTGATCATTACACCATCTTTCCTCGGATCGTGGGCTACGGTTGTCCCACCATGTCTTTACAAAAAAGCAGCCCTCTTTTTTGTGAGAATGAAGCAATAATAAGCCAGATTGGGCCCATGTCTGTCTTTCGACAAGCTCACCATCCACAAAAAATTTTTCTTCGCTGATTTGCCCAGTTTCGTACCAGGACCGTTCGGGGCCAATTCTGGAGCCTTCAAATGGACCAGCCTGAGCAATGGCTGCCATGGATTTAACCTTTTGTGAGTCCCAACGAGTTTCTTCAATCCGCAATTGATAATCTATAACCCGCCCATTAAGTCGTTTACGAAAGCTGGTATAAACTCCCTCACGATTAAAACTTGTATAAGCCACTTCCTCGCCCTGATCATATTCACCGCGATAATGAATAGACCCATCTTCAAACCAGGCCCGACAAGAGCCATTTTTTTTCCCGTAATGATAGCTACACAAAGACTTTTTCTGACCCCCAACAAAATATTCCTCTTCGTCTCCATGTTTCTGACCCTGAAAATAGTTACAGCGATAGACCCGCACATTGCCCGGTGCAAATCGTTCGTATCCACCATGATATTGATTGGATAAAACTCCGGCAATAACCTGGGGGTCCCCATCGGCATAAAAGGAACGAAGCTCCCCATGCGCCCGACCATTTATAAAATTGAGACTGAAGTGTAGCTGTCCTGAGGTAAAATACTGAAACATACTGCCATGAAGCTCATCCTGATTTTTGGACTTGGAAACTACCTCCATACTCAGGTATACCTTCTCGTTAGCAAAAAGAATCTCAACTTTTTTCTTTTGGTCAAAACAACCGGATAGAAAAAGGCCAGACAACAAAACCAGCCGTAAAATCAACTGGTTTGGGTCTGGCCTAATCTGCCCCTGAAAAAAAGGCATGGGACTAATTTTTTGTTACCGTGTATTCCTTGTTGCGTTTGGAAAGAATATTCACATTTTTGATCTCATCTCCCACAATCAAAGAATCAACAACTGGCATCCCTTCCAGTACCCTGCCAAACACTGCATGTTTTCCATTTAACCAAAAGGTCGGAACCACGGTCACAAAAAACTGACTGCCGTCTGTGTTAATGCCCGCATTAGCGTAAGACAAACTGCCGCGCATGTGATTTCGCTTGGAAATCTCCGTTTTAATGGTATACCCAGGACCACCACTCCCATCATTACTTGGATCTTCATCCTTGGAATTAGGATCTCCACCCTGAGCCATAAATTTTGGAATTACCCTATGAAATTTCTGTCCATCATAGAATTTAGCCTCGGCCAACGAAATAAAATTGGCTACAGCATTGGGGGCATCGTCTTCAAACAACTCTACCAAAATTCGCCCTTTACCAGTAATGATTTCTGCCCGGGGATGATCCTTATCACTCTTGCGATACTCCATTTCCTGATCGTACAAAGCCTTGGCTTCCATGGCATTTTGTTTGGGTTGTGCAATCAAAGATGCCCAGCTTCCCACCTTGCTTAACTCCTCATATACGGCTAAGGCCTTATCAAATTCCTCAGTCCAGAAATATTGCTGTGCCAGCATAGCCTTAATCTGAGGGGCTTCTTCAGCACTCAAATCAGGCAGTTTACTCAAATTTTCCAGGGTAACAACTGCCTCTGAAAGCCGATTGACTTGCTCATAAGTAAATACCAGATCCAATCCTTCCTGAAGACTGAGGGGCTTTTGTTTCTGCTCGGCTTCCATCACAGTGATTTTTTCAGCATAATTGCCAAGCTCACCCTGAATAAAGGCATGGGCCAGACGAACTTCGCGACTAACATCCGGCTTAGAAGCCAACTCTTTCAAAGAAGCCTCAACCTGATCTACCCTAGCCTGATAGATAGCCCGACCAGATTCCATTTCACGGACCTTTTGCTGGTATTCCGTATAAAGCTTAGCTCCTTCTTCTTGAGTGCGGGCCATTTGAAGCCTTTGTTCCAAGGTCCTGAACTGCTGCATTTCTTGATTCAACTGAACACCAAGGTTACGAATATCTTCAATCTTACCTAAAAGTTGCTTTTCATCATCCTTAGCCGAAAATGGAGGCATTGTCTCCCCAAATTTAGCATCAGCCATACTGGTGCTTTGTGGTTTTTCCTCTAGAGAACTTTCTGCTTTCATGGCTTCGACGGCACCCTGTCTGCGAACCTCTAAATCAGCCTTTTGCCTTTGGAACTCGGGAACGGCATAAGCCAGAATTAAAAATGCGTACACCAGCAAAAACCAGGTGGAGTTACTACTGGCGGGAGTCTGATTGCTGTCCTGTGACATATGGAAAATCCTTTCAGGATGTTTTAAGCGCCCTGTAGCAAATCTTCTGCTGCACAGGATGCAAATAAAACTCTACTTGTTTAAACGGCTCAATAATATCAAATTGATGCTGACCAAACACTATTTTTACACCAGGGTACACAGACCCAGAGATTCTCAGATAAATTGGCCTATATTTTTTTAGCTCTTCCTGAAGATCATGCAACTGGATTCCAATCCCATCTTTTTCCTTTTGCAGGGTATCGATGGCCCCATCAAGCTGAACTCTAAGCTTTTCTTTCTCCTCATGGGGAACATTCAAGGTTTTAGCCCTGATTTTTGAGAGATTTAAGGCATCAAGGTTTTCCTGCAAGTGTTCAAACACTGTTGTAAGTCGTTTCATTTTCTGAAAAATCAGAGAATGTGGCCCCATATGTACTTGCGTCGCAACCCCAAGTGATGAGCCTAAGTTGTAAGCATTGCAGTGATTTTGAACAAAAAGCTGTCCCCCAATAATGGAAGAACCTCTAGCACAATTCAGATTTCTACCCACTAGGGCTGAGGAATTGATCAGTTCTTTCATAATGGTTAAATCGGTTCCAGCATCAACTAAGCCTCCACGGGCATGAGAAATACGAATAAAACCATCGGATTTAAGCCTACCTTCTTCACCTCCAGCAAACCCACCTAAGATGGTAATGTTTTGCCCGGCCACAATTTCGGCGTTCTCTACCGTGCCCATTATTTTTACTGAGCCCTCAGCAATCACCTTAAAGCCGCTCTGCACATCTCCCATGACCTGGACATCTGCATTAAAGGTAATGTTGCCAACCCCATAACCGACATTGCCAGCCACCCGATACAACTGCGACACTGTCACGGTGGTTCCGTTAAACAGGATTCTTCCATCCCGATCTGCTACAATCTGTCCCTCGGAATTCATGGTGCAGTTTCTGCCCGCTTTTAAATCCCTGCTATCCACTTCTGCTGGCTTTAAAGTCTCCCCAACCACATTAAATCCAGCTTTACCGGGCACATGGGGCACAAATTCTGCTAGTACTTGACCTTCAGTGGCCATACAGATACGGGTTACATCATGAAAATCGATCTTATCTTCAAAATCCAGTTTCTTTTCATCCACGAGATCAGGAATGGTATCCAAATCCACATCTTCATCCATGGAATCATCAGTTCCGATAACACTTTCGTTCGGATCAAAATACAAAAGAATCTGAGCATCCCTGCCTGCAAAAACGGGAGTGCCCTCAGCAATCATCTCCATTTGAAATGATTTGCCTTTAGCAATCAAAGCCATAATAGCTTCTAGTCTGTCTTCCTGAATTCCAGCCCGCACCCGATGCAGGCTCAGAGCTTCTTCCAGCTTCTTGCGATATAATACGGAATCGGTTTCTTCCCAGGGTCGAGCCACCCGTCCTGAAAGCCAGGCCGTCATTTTGTCCTCAGAAACCACGATCTCAAGCGAAAAATTATGATCTCTTTCAATATCTGCGATTAAGTTGTCAGCCTTGATTTGTAGTGGGGTCCGACCAGTTTTGGTCGAAGTTGGCAAATCCTTGGGCTCTGGTCTGTGAAAGCCCCCCCTTTCCTTGGACTGGGAAGAGGTGCCCTTCTTTTTGTCTAAGGCCTCCTGCTTTTTGATAGCCGCGAGCTCTGATGGACTTAGTGATTCATCAAACTCCTTGGAGAGTCTGGCCTGAGCGATTTGATCCTCAAAGGTTTCCGGGTTGGTCTCAGAACTTTTTTTGAGCTTATGTTCCTCTTCACGGCTCATCAGACCCGCATCTTTAAGAATGTCCTGAACCTGCTTTAAAGCCTTAAATGTAGAATCAAATTCCTTCATTGTTACTGCTTTCCTGACATGATGGCCTCTATTTCACCAACTTCCTTGGGAATGGAGCTAGTCAGCACAACTGGGCCATTGGCACCAATTAGCACATCATCCTCAATGCGAATGCCAATACCCTCATAAGGAGTATCTATACCACTATACTCTTTGCGAAAATATAGGCCCGGTTCTATAGTCAACATCATGCCCTCGCGAAACAGTACCGCAGTACCATCGGGTTCATCATAACGACCAACATCGTGAACATCCATGCCTAACCAATGAGAAGTGCCATGCATGTAAAATTTTCCAAGCTCCCCATTTTCAATCAGGGTGTCAGCTTCACCGCTCAACACTCCAAGTTTCACCAGTCCCATAGCCAACACCCGTTGAGCTTCCCTATGCACTTCACGAATGGAGGAGCCCACAACACACTTGGCTATTGCTCGCTTATTGGCCTCCAAAACAATCTCATAAATCTCGCGAATTTTTTTAGGGAACTTCCCATCCACGGGATAACAGCGAGTCACATCGGCAGTAAATTTATGTGGCAATTCACAACCGGAATCAATCAAAAGAATGGTGCCAGCTTCCAGCTTTTGATTGTTGTCGTGATAATGAAGACAGGTAGCATTATAACCCCCGGCCACAATATGACCATATCCATGAGTTCCCCCACGGCGCTTATATTCATATTCCAGGATGGCCTCGATTTCATATTCATACATACCCGGTTTTAGGGCTTTCATTACGGCCTCATTAGCCTGCCTCGTAACCTCAGCACACTGCTTAAACATCTCAACTTCCTGAGAGGATTTGCAATGGCGCATTTCTCCAAGCTCATCCTTGAAAAACTGGATTTTTCTGGGAAAAACTGGATTCTTGCGTTTTAATGTCTTAAACCTGAGTAATACCTCATGGATTATCTTGTCGGTTTTGGAGTCACGATCAAAATCAAAAAACAGGGTCTTGTGGCCTTCCAGTTTTTGAAACAAAACCTCTGAAAGCTCTTCATTGGAGTAGCCCAAATCAACCCCATAGTTTTTCACAACCCCTTCTACACCTTCTCGGTATCCATCCCAAATTTCCTTTTCTTTGTTTTTTGGTGGTACCAAAAGGATCGACTCTGTTTTTCCATTACCATCATGACTCAGAATGAGGCAGGAGGCCGGTTCATCAAAACCCGTGAGATAAAAAAAATCTGAATCCTGGCGAAAAGAATGATGTACATCAGAATTTCGGATAGTAAGCCTTGCCCCAGGTAAAACAAGGACTCCAGCACCCAAAGATGTCATGAGCCTATTGCGTCTGTCTTGATATATTTTTTGCATTTCTTAACCCCTTGTCCGTGGCACATGGCATTATATATGATTGTTCACCATAATGCTTAAGCCATACTTAATACTGATTTGCCTTTTCACTGGATTGAGCATCTTGATTTCCCCAGACTCATTTGCTGCTGAGCCCTATGCCGAAGTCATTCGCGACTTCTGGAATAATGCCAGACTGCACGGAATTGGCAGTATTTTTATTCGTGACTACGGGTATCTGGCTATTCCCCAGAGACTTCTGGCTTGGATGGTTTACCTGATTGCTCCCGATCCCATACACTTTTCCATCCTCAGTGTCATTGCATCCTACATAGCCCTAGCCGCACTAAGCCTTATACTGCTTTTGCCTCCCTTTCATTTGTTAATACCATCTCCCTGGCTAAGACTGATTCTAGGGCTGGCACTACCACTAAGTATTGATTATGAATCAAGATTATTGTTTAACTGGCCGCATATTGCGTTCCTGCCCCTCTTGGCTTCAGCTCTTTTATTGCATAAGATCAAACAACCCATATCTTACGGGGCCATATGGCTCCTGATTCCATTTTCTCTAGCCAAACCATTTTCCATAGCCCTGCTACCCCTATATTTTCTGGGTCGCAAGCATCTGCCAGCAAAACTATTAATTTTTTGCACCCTAGTACAAATAGGCACTCTTTTGATGTATCAAAAGGAAGGGCCTCCCAACCCAATCCCCCTGATAACGGCTTTTGAAACTTTTTTAAGCGGTATTCAGGCAACCCCCTTCTCCCTAAAGTGGGCCGGGTTGATTTTTTTTCCTCTACTGATTGTTTTGCCTCTCTCACAAATATTTGCTCTCAGTCTGGTATTTTTGATCCATCTTCTGTTTCTAGCCTCTAGCTTTGGAACCACTATTGAGATTCCTTTACCCATGTACAGGCATATGATTCCGGTGTGGTCAATCCTTCATACTATGATTGCGCTTGCTATCCAAAGGATCAAAGACAATAAGCCCAAAGCCAGCCTCATACTTATACTTTTTTGGGCTCTTTTGATACTTAGAATGACCCGCCCTGAACACTGGATTCTAAAAAATCATGGTTTCCCAATGTCAGGAACTTTGTGGTTTAAGACCGCTTCCTATATGAGCATTTCTCCGCTGGAATGTATCCCAATCAATCCCTGGGGCTGGTTTTCCAATAAACATTGCTACACTCAACCCCCCATCAATACCCTGAAACCATCTTTAGCATTAAGACACATCACCGCCATGACTCCCTTTTTCCAAAAAATTCCCGAAGGCCGGCCTGTGGGTCTTTACCTATTGGCTGAATCCAAAGATATCCCATTTCAAACAGTGACCTATCGGGTGGAAATTCACTACCAAAACCTAAGTCGGCACCTGATTCTTAACAGCAATCCAGCCATATTTGACTCAAGGGAATATCACCTGCTTTGGATTCCACTCAAATCCAATGACACATCCTTGATCATCAAACCCAGTCGTTCAATCGAGCTCAGCACCTCAGAGGTGTGGATTTTCGCCAGCGCACTTTAAATGAACCTTGACACTCCCTTAAAACTCAATAGTATTGTAAATACAAAACTGTTCTGACAAGGGGCTTTCATGAAGATTCTAATCACTCCCCTTTTGTTTTTGATTCTGAGCACTGGTTTGAGGGGCGAGACGATATGGTGCGCTCCCTATGGCCCCGGGCATTTGGCTAACAAGATCAATTCCATGGGTATTTTGGGCTTTAACAAGTGGAGGGCTGAAAATCCCGGAACCTGGTTTTTGATTAAAAATTCCTGTGGCACATTTTTAGATCAGGAAGAATGATCGTGAAAAAGTTCCGCAATAAAATTAAGCCTCAAGAAGGCTCGCTTCTGGCTTTGCCTTTAGAAGATGGTACCTGGGGCTTGGGCCAGATTTTGAAAATGAATTTCACTATAGATAGTAAAGGTGTGACATGGTGCACGGATTTTGAGATTTCGGTGTATAAACATATACGAGTGAACGATCCTAAAGAAATTGAGGGGGAAAATGTTTTATTAAAACGAGAAGATATTGTCTTTATTTTTACCAATAGTATGGCATCGTTAGTCTACAACGAATATTTAATCCTTCCATTTGTGCGCCAAATTAATGTGGCCTTTCATGAAATGACTCAGTATGAAAGAAGAAAGGACAACCCCAAGGCTTCGGCAGGCACCACTTCTGGTGCGGGCACAAAATTAAGTTCTTATTTTGGCTTAAGAGACTGGTTTGCGGAAAGTTATGAAAATCCAGAATACAACTCAGCTATAAAAATCAACCCCAGCCTAAGACCCCCTAATGCCAAGCTCTGGGTCAGGCCGGATCCCAAAGATCGTATACCAGTATTGTGTTTTTACCTGTATTTTAAGACAGCCAAAGGGCGCAATGAGTTTATTAAGGCCGTAGCACCTTTGGGTTATGAGCTGATCGAAAAGATTCCAGCCAACAAAGATGCCGGAGTTACTGCCGGGGTAGTGTTAAAGGCCGATCTTGGTTTTGATAGTCAGGATCAGTATGAGGCACAATTGGAACCAATCGCTAAAGAATATGGGGGTTATTATGATGGGATGGAACAGGTTTAGAACTTGGGTCTCAAGTTCAGGCTCTATGCATTAAAGCTTGGAAAGGGGCCCACTGCTCCAAGGCATTAAAGGCAAACTGCACAGCAAGAGCCGCTAGAAGAAGACCCATAAGGCGGGTTACAAGTTTAATCGCCAATGGGTTTAAGCGCGACGCTCCGTGCACAGACAAAGCCAGAATCCAGTAGCTTAAAAGGGCAACCAGAATAATAGCTGATATCAGCCCAGCAATATGTAGCGGCGTATCTGCCTGGCCCATCAGAATCAAGGCGGCTGAAATTGAGCCCGGGCCTGCCAGCATAGGCACAGCCAGAGGCGTTATCGCAATATCATCCTTGTCTTTGGCCACCGAAACCTCTTCTGATGTTTCTCTGGATTCCGAAGGTCTGGCATAAAGCATATCCAAAGCAATTCTCATCAGAAGAATACTTCCGGCTAACTGAAAGGCTGGCATGGTGATTCCTAGTACTTGAAAAATCCAGTTTCCGGCCAGAGCAAACAACATCAAAACCCCAGCGGCAACGGCACAAGCCAATCGAGCCATGCGTAAGCGATCCAATACTGAATCACGGGCAGTCATGGCCAAAAAAGCTGGAATCAAGGCAATTGGATCGACAATCACAAATAGTGAACTGAAGGCCAAAAAGGTATATTCTACTACCGACATAAGTGTAACGATTGTAGGAGGGGGGACATTGTGCTGGCAACCAAATTTTATCCTGGAGCTTTCCTGATTGTTTGGATTTTTTCAACTATGATTTGGTCCGAATCACTAAAGCGCCCTCAAAACCCCCGGCCTCCTTTTCCTTACCTTAGTGAAAATGTCGAATTCTTGAGTCAGGGACTTTTGTTAAAAGGCACAGTGACCAGACCAAAAACACCGGGACTGCATAAGTCCATAGTCCTGATTACTGGCAGTGGGCCGCAAAATCGGGACGAGGAAATACTGGGACATAAACCCTTTTTGGTGCTATCGGATTATCTTAGTCGAAATGGGTATGTCGTTCTTCGATATGATGAACGAGGAGTGGGAGAGTCGCAGGGAGAATTTTCACAAGCCACTAGCAAAGACTTTATGCAGGATGCCTTGAGTGCCTGGAAGTTTTTGCGCTCCCAATCCTATTCCGACCCTAAACAAACCGGATTGCTTGGTCATTCTGAAGGAGGAATGGTCGCAATTATGGCCGCAGCCATTGAGCCTGAAATTGCCTTTTTGGTTCTTTTAGCGGCCTCAGTTCACCCTTTGTCTGAGATAATGCATGATCAAAGACAAAGAGCTTATGATATGGCCGGAATCACTAAAGAACACAGTAATAAACTGCAAAATTCTCACCAAAGATTAGTCCAGTTAGCCTGCCATCAGGGCAGTGACTTGGCGATTTTAAAGGAATCTTTGAACCTGGCCCGCATTTCGTTACCAATTAGTAAACCTCTAAATAAAGAGGAGCGAAACCAGAGAAAACTCAGTCTGCGACAATTGGCCAAATATGTGGAAGCCACCTACAAGTCTCCCTGGATGCGATTTGTATTACAATATGATCCCATCCACGATCTCAAAAAAGTTTCGTGCCCGGTACTGGCCTTAAATGGAGAACTAGATACTCAAGTCCCAGCAAAATCTAGTCTTGATCTGATCCAAACCGCGCTTGCCAATGCTGGTAATCACCAGGTTACCATCCACTCACTGCCTAATTTGAACCATCTGTTTCAAAAGGCTGTCAGTGGTGAGGTCTCAGAGTATGCCATAATTGAAGAAACCATAAACCCAAGTGTCTTAAAAATTATTGCTGAGTGGTTATGAAGCCAATTACAGTTCTGGAATGTCTGAGCTTTTTGTCCTTGTTGGGCACAGGCTTAAATATCCTTTTGTCTGATCATCATTTTTTTGCTCTAGCCGATCATTTTCGATTCCAGTTCTGCTTGATTGGGATACTAATTTTTATTCCTTTACTGATCAAAAGAAACCCCTGGGCATTTGCCGCAATTTTAGCCACGGTTACTCAGGCCACCTGGATTTTACCCTGGTATCTGAGACTTCCTGCTCAAGAATGCCCAAACCCCCTCAAAGTGATGGTTGCCAATGTCTTAAGCAGCAACCCTGAACCCGAGAAGTTTCTCACCTGGTTTAAAAATCAGGAGTTTGATATTGTGGGCCTATTGGAAATCAATAAGGCATGGAATGAAAGGCTTTCCCCGATCAGGGAGATTTACCCCTATCATATCGAGATCCCTATTGAGGACAATTTTGGCTTGTCTCTTTACAGCCGTCATCCGATTAAAAATTCTTCCGTTACCCAATACCATGCGGATAGCCCCATCAGTATAGAAGCAACCATAACTCTTAGTTCAGACCAAGAAATTTTGGTAATTTTAACCCATCCAGTCCCTCCAATAGGTTCAGAAATGGCAAAAATCAGACAGGAACAACTTCATGGCATGATTCAGCGAATTCAATTGATTCAAGATAAACCTCTATTGGTAATGGGCGATTTTAATATGACCATGGGCGAACCTCTGTATTTCCAGTTTGAAAAACAGACCGGACTCACCAATTGCCGCCGAGGATTTGGCTGGCTTTCATCCTGGAGAGTGGGAACTGCATTTGCCATTCCCATCGATCATATTTTTTATCGTGACGGATTTAGGCATCAGAACATGATAATTGGCCCGGATATTGGTTCTGATCATCGCCCTGTTTTAGCTTTTCTGTGCTTAGAGACAGCTATTACCAAAAGCACGAACCCGCTTAATGTTCGGGTTTTGGAAGTCCATTTATCACGAAACTTTATCATTCATAAGAATTGTGTCTCTCAAAAACAATAGACTTGAATGTTGAAACAATCTATTGTAGTTTCGAATCGCTACAAGCATAAACTCTTAAAAAATGCGAAAATATCTCACAAATGAGAATATTTTTTTCGATGCTGGTGTATGTTTTTCACTTTTTGAGAATTTTTCTCAAATTTGGCCAATTGTAGGGGCTATATGTTAATTCAGTTTAATGTCACAAATGTCTTTTCATTCAAAGAACAATCTGAGCTCAGTATGGTGGCCTCAGCCATCAAGGAAAAACGCGATGTCAATACTTTTAATGCAGGTGGACTGTGTCTTTTAAAAAGTGCCGCCATTTATGGAAAAAATGCTAGTGGGAAATCAAATTTTTTGAGTGCATTATATTTTATGAAGCATTTCGTCAAGTCTTCAGTGAATGAAATGGATGACGGACAGGAAGCAAGAGAGTTCTCAAACTGTTTCAAGCTTGACGAAGAAAGTGAAAGCCTCCCATTATCCTTTGAAATTTCAATCCTTCTTGATGGAAACAAGTATCGTTATGGTTTTCAGTTAGGTCGTCAATCAATCATAAATGAATGGTTGTTTTGTGCGCCAAAGAAGAAGGAACATCGGCTGTTCGTTCGAACCAATACCAATGAATTTGATATCAGCGATAAGTTTTCTGAGGGCAATGGTCTCGAAAAGAAGACAAGAATAGATGCTTTGTTTTTAACTGTCTGCTCTCAATTCAATGGAGAAATATCTAAGTCAATTAGTAAGTGGTTTGGCTCAATGAATCTTTACCTTCATTCTAATGCAAGTAGGTTCCCCACTTTAAGAGGAATGGAGAAGGACCCAACCCTTACCCAGAGGGTTTCTGCACTGCTAACAAACCTCGATACAGATATCGAGAAGATTGAACTTGAGAAAGTCGCGACTGATAGTGTTCAAGTAGGTTTTCCTTCTGATATCCCAGATGATATAAAACATCGAATAATGGAGGTACACTCAACCAAAATCATAACCTTTCACAGAAAATTTAATAAAGACAATTCAGACTCCTTGGTTAAATTTGATCTTTATGAAGACGAGTCAGGTGGAACCATTAAGATATTTCATCTCGCAGGCCCCATTTTAGAAGCTCTTGCAGAAGGTAGAATCCTTGTAGTTGATGAGTTGGAGGCGAAACTTCATCCAAAAATCACCCGTTATTTGATTGGACTCTTTAACTCAAATGAGACTAACCCTAATAATGCGCAGCTTATCTTTTCGACTCATGATGTGACCTTGCTCGATAAAGAGATAATGAGAAGAGATCAAATGTGGTTTGTCGAAAAAGATCGGTATGGTGCGAGCAAGCTATTCTCTTTAGATGAGTTTAAAATTGATGACGACAAAATTCGCAATGACGCTTCTTATAGTAAGGCATATATGGCTGGCAGATATACTGCCATCCCCCGAATTTCTAAAGATACATCTGAGTTATTAAAGAGAAAGCCCAATGAGTAATTTTCTCAAACAGAAAATTTATTCACGAGAGGCTAAAACTGCAACCAAGGATGTTAAGCCAAAAATTATGATTGTATGCGAAGGAGAGAAAACAGAGCCATACTATTTTGAAGCCTTTAGAGTTTCCTCGCTTGATGTTCGAATTGACGGTGCCGGTTTTAATACTCTTTCTTTAGTGCAAAAAGCCATCAATCTTAAAAAAAAAGCCATAGAAGATAAGGAACCATTTGATCATGTTTGGGTAGTTATGGATCGAGATTCATTCCCTGCTTGTAATTTTAACAATTGTCTTCAACTAGCCTCTGAAAATGAAATTGAAGTTGCGTACTCAAACGAAGCATTTGAAATATGGTATATCCTTCATTTCAAGTATCAGACCACTGGTATGCAAAGGGGTTCATATTATAAAATTTTATCGAAATTATTGGGGGAGAGATATAAGAAAGACGATAAAAATATGTATGAAAGGATCAGGGATAAACAACAAGATGCTATACGCAATGCAAAAAGACTATTAAACGAGTACGGGCCGACACACAATCCCGNNCCGTTTTTAAATTGGTAGAGTTATTAAATCAATACTTAGATTAGTGGTTGCCGCCATGGCACTTCGCAGGCTCGATAAAGAATTTTTAAGGCTTTCCGCTCCGATTATATTTCAAAACGGAATCAAGGCATCCTTTCAGGCACTCGATTCAGTTTTAATATCACGGCTTGGGACCTGGGCCTTGGCCTCTGCCGGATTTACTTCTCAGATTATGGGCATTGGCCTTATGATTCTGTTTGCCTCAAGCGCGGCTTTACAACCTGTGATATCACAGGCCATCCAATCAAAACATCAAGAAACCAAAGCCTGGGCATTTGTCTGGAAAAGCACCTGGATTCTACTACTGCTAGGTCTTTTTTTAGCCGGGGTGGGATTTTTTTCGCTTAATCTTTTATTAGACTGGGGTGGCCTTAGTCCTGATGTAAAAGCCGCCGCCAGAGAATATTTATTAGCGTCTCTTCCCATGCTCCCTGCTATGGCAATGGCCTTACCACTTGAGGCCGCTTTACGATCCAAAAGAAAAATCAAACTGGATATGCAAATTCGTATGTTTGGCCTGTTTGTGAATGCCTTATTGAGTATTCTTCTAATTCACGGGCTTTGGGGGGCTCCGGCGATGGGTGTTGCCGGAGCTGGGATCGGTAGTTCCGTCAGTAAAATCCTGGAAGCAATTCTTTTGATCTTTGTCTGCAAACAAATCAACCCAAGATCCAAGTCCATGGTGAAGATTCCTAAAGATTGGTGGAACTTTGTCATAAAAAGCCTGGGCTCACTTTGGGTGCAAGAAATTGCCTGGGCCATGACTATGCTTTTATGGATGCGCTATTTTGCCGATTTAGGTACAAATTCTTTGGCTCTGTGGCAGATCGTCACACAAATTGACACAATCCTGATTTGGTCATCTACCGGGTTTTCTGCTGCTGGTGGCATCATCATTGGCAAAGAATTAGGTCGCCAAAACTTTATTCGCTCCTACCGGGTCAGTAAAAGAATTTTAAAAATTTGTCTGATGGCAGGATTGGCTGTAATGCCCTTGGTCTGGCTTTTTAAGCCAGTCTTATTTATGGTATTTGATCTAGAAGCTTCCTTGCATATTCAAGCATCTGAACTGTATTTTTTATTTGTATTAGGCGTTCCCATTCGTATGTTATCCATGGTTGCCCTGCTGGCCATGTTGCGATCGGGGGGCATCTTTTTCCATTCAGCCGCTGGTGAAATTGTAATGTGCTGGCTCTTTTCCATGCCTGCTATGGAAATTTTAAGACGCAGTGGACATGCCACTGAATCCGGCTATTATCTTATTGTGCAACTAACTTGGCTTTTAATGCTTTTATGGTATTTAGCCTTAGTATATAAAAAGAGTTGGTTAAGGCAAGTCAGCACAGAAACCCTAATCGCAGATTGACGATTTACCTAAAACCGCTTATGCTTACATAGTGGATTGCGAAAAATAGGGGGGACTTATGCTCAAAAAAGCTGGTATTGTATTCAGAATCTTTGGCATCTTTAGTTGCCTGATTATGGGCATGACTTTTTTGGGTGGGGTGGCATATTGTTTACTTCCCTATCTAGTCCCTGCTTTTGCCCTGTTCAATCAGACCTGTAGTGCGGCAGGAATCCACTATATTCTTGATTACGCATTCAAAGCTGTTTCTTTAGTTGTTTGTCTAGCCATGTGGCCCGTGGCCGTCGCTATGGAAAAGCGATTATCGGAAAGCGCTAGACTGGTGCTGAATTTTATTCTGACCTTTGCCCTGATTCTGATTGCCACAGTTTAATTTTTTATATGTTTGACGCCTACTCCCACACCATGTTTTATGTCCTTGATGTCTCCAAAACCGTGATATGGTATGTGGAAAAACTGGGATTTCAGGAACTGTTTATTACTGAGCATTATGGTTCTGTCCGTCATAAGGTATCTGGCACCAGAATCGACTTTCACAAGATGTCACATACGGATCTGTCACGCCCGTTTCCTGCCACTCCGAATTTTTTTTGCACTGATCTGAATACCAGTGTCTCCAAGCTTATAAAAATGGGAATTGATACCGAACCTGTTCGCTCTGAGGGCGGCGGACCTCGCTTCAGCTCCTTTAAGGACTGCGAAGGCAATGTAATTGGGCTAGTGGAACAGCCTGCTTTCCACACTGCTTAAGCTGAGCCGCCCCAATTCAAGAGCCCACCTTACACACATAACTTTTGCTGTGGTATCTTGAAATGGTGATGGAAGAGATACCGATACTAAAAAATTTACCCCAAGGTGAGGACAGTTGCCATCAGTTCAAAAGAGATTTTGAGAATGTGGACTCCTTGGCTGCTGAAATGGTCGCATTCAGCAATGGTCTTGGAGGAAAAATTTTCGTAGGTGTAAATGATGATGGTAGCGTTTGTGGGCTCAAACCCTTGGAAATCAGACGAATCAATCAATTGATTTCCAATGCGGCTAGTCAGCATGTAAAACCGGCAATTAACCCACTGACTGCTCTTTATACAATTGATGGGCAACAAATTTTAGTTATTGAGATTGTCCAGGGTTTAAACAAGCCGTATCAAGATAAAAATGGAACTATCTGGGTTAAGAGTGGCTCTGACAAACGCAGGGCTACCTCCCGCGAGGAGATGCAACGACTTTTTCAACGATCCGGTCTAATCCACGCTGACGAGGGAGTGGTTCCTAGTGCCACCATTCGCGACATTGATTTTTTTGTATTTGGAGAATTTTTTGAGAAGGAATTTGAAGAGTCTCTTGATGAGCAGGAAAGCTCAAGGGAACAAATTCTCGAAAATATGAATTTGATTAAAAATGGAATTCCCAATTTGGCCGGGTTGTTGCTATTTGGCAAAAACAATCAGTTCAAGTTACCAGCTTTTGTAGTGAAGTGTGTGTGTTATCCCGGCAATGACATTGATGAAGATCGGTATTTGGAAAGTGAAGATAATTCTGGGCCAATTGCTTCCGTTTTTCAGAAGACCGTTGCCTTTTTAAATCGGAATATTCGAAGTTTGCAGGGTGATCAGGGGGTGAATTCCCTAGGCATTAAAGAGATCCCAAAAATTGTGTTTGAAGAGCTAATAGCCAATGCCCTGATCCATCGGGATTATTTTATTTCGGCACCCATTCGCATCTTTATATTTAAGAACCGAATTGAAATTATTAGCCCCGGACATTTGCCAAACAATCTAAGTATTGCCAATGTCAAGGCTGGAAACTCCAATATTCGAAACCCAATTTTAGCTTCCTATGCAACTAAACTATTGCCTTATCGAGGTTTAGGCAACGGAATTCGCAGGGCCTTGAAGGCCTATCCGATGATTGATTTTATTGATGATACAGCGGGAAATCTATTCCAGTGTACTATCGGAAGACATTGTGACCCTGAAACAAGCTGAACAAAAAGAGTGGGGCAAGAACTAGCCACAAAACTTTAAGGTGTCGGTCAAGCCACCAAGAAGTCAAGTTGATCTTCCTCAAATTTACACACA
>DITF01000064.1 GCA_002422125.1 bacterium UBP17_UBA6191 | reverse complement strand
ATCATACCTACCTTCATCACAGGGAGGAGATTGAAAGATCCTTGGTTCTCCTTACGCAGTTCAGGCAGGAGCTGGGGAATTAAATCGACATCATTGGGAAACGCTGTAATATGCGACATCAACCCAAGCTGATCGCGCATTTGCAAAGCCGCAAATCTACTTCAGATAATCGTCTCTTTCACTTCAATTTAGAAACAGATTGTTCCAAAAATTCAAGGAAGGCGTTAGATTTTTTGAGAATCTCCTCAAACACCGTTATCAATGAAGCAGACGAGATGCCAAATTCATTAGCTATCTTCTGATACTCTTTCCCTTTTCTATGGGCAGAGCCCGACGATCTTAAATTTTGAAGTTTACGCAGGAAGTTTATGTGATCTTCATGACCACCTATTTTACAAACCTGAAAAGCAATCTCTAAGCGACTAATACTACCTTTGATGTTGGTAATTTTTTCTACCGGGATAAAACTGTTGAGCTGCTTCTCATTGAGAGAGTCAACCAGAATTTTGGTAAGGGCCAATATTAGCTCGTCGAAATCCCTTTGGTTTTCAGTGGCCAAAATTCGCATTGATGTTAGATGGTGTGAATCCTCAAGACTCAATGGGAGCAATATCTGCCAGCCAAGGCATTTGCTACAGGTGTCCGCAAGAGTCCCATAAAGTCTCTTGAAAAGGTGATCCGGCTGATTGGAATTTGTGAATTCGCCTAAAATTGATCTACTGAAGAACACATTACTAACTTTGCCTGAAGGCGAAATATTGTGGCTTTTCCAGTGCAGTTGTTCTTGGTAAGCGAGATACCCCAGATCTCCCAGGTAGACACAAACTTTATCCAAATGATGGTTATCAATTTCCAGACCCCACAAAGACCCACAGTGTAGGTAGCCGTCTTCAACCCGAAATTTACTGGGCTGGTTATAATATTTATCCAACACTGTTTTGCGAAAATCTATCGGAGTCAAATAATGGGGTGCTTGCGGGTTAGCCCCAAATCTATTGTCCAACATAGCAGGATTGGCTGAATGCATAATGTTATCGCCGTCCTCATTGGTGCCAATAATAAAGTCTGCGTATTGGCTTTGCTCCCCGTCTGCAAGTTCATATTCATCACCTTTAGGCTTCGGGAATGGAGCAATCAACTTTTTTCCGAATAACTTGCTTAAACCTACGAAATTGGAACTAGGAATATCTGCAAAACTCAATGCCCAGCACTCTAACTCGTTATATTTCCTAATATTTTCCTCGGCAGAGAGACCGAGCTGCTGAAGCTCTTGTTGGGAATGCTCCCGATAATCAAACTGAATCGCCAAATGCATTTCCTTAAATGCCAAATATTGGCGGATCTCTTTCAGACGAATTGTGATTCTGTCTTCTTTAACTACAGCAACCACTTCTTCATCGCCATTGTCATCAATCTTAATAAATTTATTTTCCTTAATGTCATGATAGAGACAATGAAAGAGACGAAAATCCTCACCTATCTCCTTGTAACCTTCTCGTATTCCATAAAATTCGCGCACAAGTATTAACGGCTCAATGCCTTGATTGTCTCCATACCGATGATAGATCTTTACTTCGGCATTATTCTCGCAATGGATTTTTACCTCGGGGTAGCTCTGACGACAATATAGACTCCACGAGAAATCCTTTAGACAGTTCTCGACCTCTGAATTTGGAATCAGTGCACAATAGAGAAAATAGTCATGATTCTCTGATTTGTCCGATAGATAAACTGTAATCATCTCCGTAACAGAGCATTTTTTGAAAAGTGTTTCCAGATTCATTTCTTGCTTTAGGCGTATCTTGTCCGAGTTATTAGTCATACCTGCACCTCCATATATTGATTCACATTGTATTAGGCATAAAACGGCCAGATGCATTGGGATAACTTCATTGTCGGCTAACGCCTGACGGTGAGCCTGGGTAACAAGAGTCAATCTAGACCATCTCGTGCATCTCCACGAAATGGTACTCGGCATAATCTGGAATCCTGAACCGTCGTTCCCGATCTGTTTGATATGCTCAAATATTTGAAGCCGGCAATCATGGAGGCCATAAAAAGCGGCAGAAGACTGACCCAGTACAACTCTGGGCCAGTCTTTCCAATCTTATTAGTAAGCCTTAGTTTAGGGCAAAGCACTCATTTTTGAAAAAGATGCTCCACGCCTGCTCTTTCTTCCTGAAGCTCTTTTTGGGTTTCCATCATTTTTTGTTTGGAGAACTCATTAAGCTCAAGGCCTTGAACAATGGTGTATTTTCCATGGCTACAAGTCACGGGAAATCCATAAATCAGGCCCTTTTCAATTCCATAAGAGCCATCGGATGGAATTCCCATGGTGACCCACTCACCGGCTTGTGTGCCAAGGGCCCAGGAACGCATGTGATCAATGGCGGCGGAAGCGGCGGAAGCGGCTGAGGATGCGCCTCTAGCTGCAATAATGGCAGCCCCTCGCTTCTGTACGGCTGGGATAAATGTGCCTTCATACCAGGCTTTGTCAACTCGCTGTAAGGCTGGCTCCCCATTCACCTTGGCATGATGCAGATCGGGATACTGGGTCGAACTATGGTTGCCCCAGATAATCACTTTTTCAATGGCGGTGGTCAAAACCCCGGTCTTTTCAGCCAGTTGGCTGATGGCACGATTGTGATCAAGACGCATCATGGCTGTAAAGCAGGAAGGATCCAGATCGGGTGCATTTTTTTGAGCAATCAGGGCATTGGTATTGGCGGGGTTTCCGACTACCAACACCTTAACATTGCGGCTGGCATGATCATTGATTGCTTTGCCCTGGGGAGAAAAAATAGCCCCATTGGCCTCCAAAAGATCTTTTCTTTCCATGCCTGGACCCCGTGGCCTAGCCCCAACTAAAAGCGCGTATTCGACATCTTTAAATGCCACATTAGGATCATCTGAGGTGACTACACCATGAAGTAAGGGAAATGCACAGTCATTCAATTCCATGACAACGCCATTTAGAGCGTTTAAGGCCGGAGTTACTTCCAAAAGATGCAGAATTACCGGTTGGTCCTTACCCAACATATCGCCAGAGGCAATACGAAACAAAAGAGCATATCCAATCTGACCAGCGGCACCTGTGACCGCAACACGAACAGGAGCTTTCATAAATAAAACCTTTCGTACTTGAAATGAATGACTTGGTCAGTCTATTGGATCCAAAACCGTTTGGCAACAGGAACAATTCTGATAACATGCCTACTCATGCGCTATATTCTTCTATGGACTCTTCTGATCATTCCCGCCTTTGCTACAGGTATATGGCAACAATTTGAGGGGACAAACCTCGGGCAATACCGGTTTTTGAAACCTATCGACTCTACAGAACTTTTGATGCTCAAACACATTCTTGAATCGCGCCCTGATTTGCAGATTCACCTTTTAGAAGAGCTCATAGAATCACCTAAACCAGATCGAATCTATTTTAGGCTTGGGGATAGCTCAAAAACGGAAGAGTTTGTGAAAATTTTAGGACAGTTGGAAGGCAAGCAAAAACAGTCCCTCTTAAAAATTATAAACCTGCAATATACAAGCTCAATTGTAGTGGCTGAGTTCCTGCAAAAGTTAAATGGTCAAAATGTTCACTCTATGGAATCTCAGGCTTACTCAACCTCCGTTTTTATACACCGTGAACACTTAAAAGTTGTCTCTGATCCAGCTTCAAACACCATAGTACTTGATGGCCCGGCGGCCTTGGTGGAAAAGGCCGTGGAGGTAATTCGCGAACTGGATACACGAACCCCTCAGGTTCTGGTTGAGGTTTTGATCTCAGAAATCAGTCTTAATGAGGATGATTCCCTGGGATTGGAGTGGAATTTCACTGGACAGGGTGCCGGCGGTCAAAATGTACAAAACGAGGCCACGGCAAATTTTGGCAATATGGGAATTCTGCCCAATCAGGCTCGACAGGCACTGGAGGGGCTAAAGGTATCTATCCTGAACCCGGCTGACTTTGAATTTTTTCTTAGTTCCCTCAGCCAGAAGAATCGTATCAGTGTTGTCTCACGGCCTAAAATCCTGACGGCTAACAATCGACCAGCCGAATTTAAAGCCACACAAAGAAATCCAGTCCTTAAGACCACTAACGCGGATGGCGTTGTGAACTCTTCCGTTGACTACATCGACATTGGAGTTACGCTGGAGGTTACTCCCCGTATCAATCGTGATAATTTTGTGGATCTTGGTATTAGACAGATCATTCAGGAAATTGTCGGTTTTGATAGAAATGCTTTAAACTCGCCTATCTATTCTGAGAGAATGGTTCGTACAAATGTGCTGGTCAAAGACAATCACACCCTTATTATCGGTGGTCTGATCTCGGAGACAGATGTTGAAGGCATCAGCAAAATTCCCATTCTCTCGCAAATCCCACTTCTAAAAGAAGTTTTTCAAAGGCGAACCAGAGACAAAACAAAAACCGAGCTCATGATCTTTCTTACCCCCCATATTCTTAGGGATAATCTGGATGCCGAAAGGGCAACCCAAAGAGAAAGGGACGACATAGCCTCTTCCGAACTCATAAAACCGTATTTCACCAAAAACGAGGAATACAGAAAACATGAGGCTGACAGAACCCAAGCCGTTGGCAAGATCGTCAAAGTTATAGCTGAACAAGGTCGGGTCTGGATTGATGTTCCTAATCCAGATACAGTAAAACCAGGCTCTGTCTTTTTATTGGCCCGGCATTTGGAAGATTTGATTCGGGAAGGAACTAACCAATGGATTGGACAGGATTACGAATCCTTGGCCTATGTCACCATCCTTGGTTCCGTATCCGATTCCGTTTGGATTGGCGAACTACAGGACAGAGATCAAATTGCCAAAGTTTCCCGAGGCGATTTAGTCCATAAAAGCAGCGGGGCCAATATAATTGACTCCGATGTGAAAAGCCGCACAGAAGAACTGTCTGCACGAATTGATCTGGTGATGAAAGAAAATGAGCTTCAGGTTGATCTGAAGTTGAATGTAAAAATTCGCAATGTGGACACTCTTCCCATGAAAAAATTTGTCATTACAGATGGAACTCTTTCCAGAAGCTGGAAGTTTTATCAGGGCGATTTGTCCAAAAGACTTCCCGCAATCATGAAACGCGGCCCATCTGGCAAAAGCAGCCGAAGTTTTGAGGTGATTCTACCCACACCCTTACAACCAGGAGAAACCCTTGACCTTTTATATGCCGGGCCACTACAGAAGGAATGGCAGGTACAAATGCAAAGGGATAAAGTTTTTAAACTTAATAGTAGCAATACTTTAGACACGACCTATGATGTCTGGCTAGGGGATGGAGTGGAACTATTGTCTGCCAATGTTTCTGAAATGGCCAAGCTTGTAGAAAAAAACCGGCCCCTGTACCGCTGGTACAAACCCAGAGAAAAGTTCAATCTTAAGGTGGAGTTAAAACTAAAAACCCCATAAGCACCCCGCCCAAGAACTCAGGCGGGGCACACTTAAAAATCTAGTACTTTACCCCACATCCGTAAGGAGTGGTTTTTTGCTCAACTACTGGCCTACCAGCAAATAACAGAGCCAAATTTTCTTTTACATAAGGACGAGAATTGGCAATGTCTTTGGGATTGGCAGAGCGTTTATCATCAATCGCGCCGTCATAAACAAGCTTTCCCTCTTTATCAATGATAAACATATGCGGAGTTACCTTAGCGGCATATAAACGGCCCACCTTACCGGTCACATCCTGCAATACGGCATCAGCATTGGATTTTTCCTTCTTAACCAAAGCATTGGCATCCGCATCACTTAAATACCCTTGTTTGCCTGGGGCCGAAGAGACAATGGACAACCAAACCGCCCCGTTATCACGGGCATACTTTTGCAAGGACTGCATATTGCCCTCGCTATAGTGTTTTACCACAAAGGGGCACTCATGATTTTTCCACTCTAAAACCACAACCTTTCCTCGAAAACTAGACAGCTTATGCTTTACACCGTTACTGTCTACGGCTTCAAAATCAGGGGCCAGCTCATTTAAGGTCGGGCCTGAAGGCATTTTGGAGGAAGCCACCACAATCCCTGCCACAACTCCCATTGCCAACATAGAAACCGCAATTTTTTTCCACAAATTCATGAAAATCTCCTTATTTCAGAGAGCCTAAGGACTCCCGAATTATACCTTCTGTTAATACCTGGGGTAACACTTCTTTGCTTCCATCCAGTCGATAAAGAACATACAAAGGCACCCCCTCACGATCAAAGGACTGCAAGTATCTGGCGATCACTGCATCCTTTTTAGTCCAGTCTGCCTTCAGAAGCTGAACATTTTTTTCTTGAAACAGACTCTGCACGGCATCCGTGTTTAAAACCAATCGTTCATTGACCATACAGGATATACACCAGCTTGCCGTCACATCCACAAATACCGGTTTTCCCTGTTTCAGATACTCCTGAATTTTTGCTTCGGAAAACTCCTGCCAATCTGGCTTACTCGAAGTTTCACGGTCGTTGAGCCCTGGGATTCCTAAGGCCAGCATTACACAGACTAGCCCTAAAATCACACCAAGCCCAAAACGATACACCCGACTTCTCTGATCAGAATGATGAACCCACCAAAGGCAAAAGCTGATAAAAACCAGATAAAACATGGAGTACAAAAGGGTTTGATCCCCGGTTTGCAGAGTCAGCACCCAAAGAAGCCAAGCCGTAGTTAAAAACATGGGAAATCCCAGCAGTTGTCTTAAATTCTCCATCCATTTTCCCGGCTTAGGCAAACGGCTTCGCAAAGCTGGAAACCAGCAAATCAAAAGATAGGGACTAGCCAGGCCAAGGCCAAGAAAACCAAAAATCATCAAAGCCGCAAAAGCATTCTGGGATAAAGCAAATCCAATGGCCGCCGCCATAAACGGCCCAGAACAAGGGGTAGCTACAAAAGTGGCTAACACTCCCGTCATAAAACTGGCCACCGGGGAATCGGATTGGGCCAGCTTTTGATTTTTTTCGCCCAACAATACCGGTAACTCAAACCAGCCGATCAGATTCAGTCCAATTACAAACATCAAAACGGCCATAAAAAAGACAAATCCCGGCACTTGAAGCTGAAATCCCCAGCCCAATTCCTCACCCTTACTTTTGAGAATGAGTAAAATTCCGTCGATCAGTAAAAAGCTCAGTACAATCCCCAGACTGTATAAAACCCCTTCTTTTCTGGCGGCTTTCTGAGTCATTTCCTGGGTACGGGCCAGACTCCAGGCTTTTAAGAATAAAATCGGTAAAACACAGGGCATGAGATTCAAAATGATTCCCCCGACAAAAGCCAATATAAGGGCCAT